>JAJDBA010000136.1 GCA_029261675.1 Nitrospinaceae bacterium | reverse complement strand
ACGGGTATTAGTTGGGTGTGGAGCCGCAGCGGGAATCGCCGCATCCTTCAATGCTCCTTTAGCCGGAGTTTTATTTGCCCTGGAAATTATTCTCGGCGAGTTTACGATCCATACTTTCAGCCCAATTATTGTTGCATCCGTTATTGGCACTGCAACAGGAAGAGCCCTAGAAGGCAATGAGATCACGTTTCATGTGCCCGTACATGAACTGGTCAGTTATTCAGAAATCATTCTCTACCTGTTCCTAGGGCTTTTATGCGGACTGGTTTCTCGGTTGTTCACTTTGGTTTACTTCAAATCGAATGATTTTTTTGAAGAAAAAGTTCGAATTCCAAAACTCTTAAAGCCTGCCTTGGGAGGATTGATAGTTGGTTTAATTTCTGTTGGCTTCCCGGCAGTTCTGGGAAATGGTTATGAGTTTATGGAAAAAGCTTTGTCGGGTGAACTGCTGTGGAGCATGGCATTCCTACTCATTTTTTTAAAGATAATCAGCACCTCGGTAACTCTAGGTTCGGGTGGGCTGGGTGGAGTATTCGCACCATCTCTTTTTATCGGCGCTATGCTAGGTTCAACATTCGGAGCATTGGTACATGGTATTAGTCCAAATTTAACAGCTTCACCAGAAACCTACGCACTTGTGGGTATGGGTGCTGTTGCAGGTGCCGTCATGCAGGCCCCTTTAACCAACATTCTAATGCTCTTTGAGCTGACCAATGACTACACCATTATTCTTCCAATCATGATTACTTGCATTGTTTCTGCTCATACATTCAGAGGGTTTTCAAAAAATTCCATCTACGTTCAAAAACTGCTTAAAGAAGGAATTAATATTCAACACGGTCGCGAGGTGTCCATTTTAAATTCGATTCGAGTTGATGAGGTAATGAATAAAGAAGTCACCACCGTGCCAGAAGGAATGCCCTTTAGAAAAGTTCTTGAAACCATTTCCTATTCAAAGAACTTTTACTTTCCCGTTGTCAACGGTCAGGGAGAGATGTCTGGAATCCTATCTTTTCATATGGTGCGTGAAATGATTTTTGAAGAGGAGCTGGGAGACTTGGTGGTCGCCAATGACCTCTCAGTCAAGCCTGTACAATCTCTTACTCCAGATAACAACTTGAATCAAGCTATGGAATTATTTGCCCATCTTGATGTAGAGCAACTCCCAGTTGTTCACAAGAATGACCCCAAGCGAGTCATAGGTATGGTCAATCGCGGGGAAGTAGTAGCTGCTTATAACAGAGAAGTATTGGTATCTGAATTTGACCGATGACCACCCCTCACCTGCCCGCTCCTAGGCTATTCTCATTTATACTTATAAGCTGTCTATTCCTCACCGCATGCGGTGATCCCAGTGCAGTCAGCCATCGACGCTCACAGTTTCTAATGGGAACGCTAGTCGAAATTTCTGTTATCGAAAAAGATGGGAAACTTGCCAAAACTGCCATGCAGAAGGCATTCCGGGAGATTCGCAGACTGGAAAAAATGATGAGCATTCATATTCCAAACTCTGAAGTCTCAAAAGTAAATCAGGCGGCAGGAAAAGATCCCGTCGCGGTTTCAAAAGAATTAATGGCAGTTATTCAACGGTCTCTATTCTGGTCAGAAAAAACGGCGGGCGCATTTGACATCACCATCGGCCCCGCTCAGGAGTTATGGAATTTTGACGCTCCCTCTCTACCCTTAAAAAATTCCATCACAGATGCGATAGAAAAAATTGACTTCAAAAAAATCCAACTGGAAGAACAAAAAATTTATCTACCTAAAAAAGGGATGCGGCTAAACTTAGGGGCTATAGCCAAGGGATATGCTGTTGATAAGGCCATTGATATCTTAAAAGAAAATAAAATTCAAAACGCGTTGATCAACGCAGGCGGCGATCTTAAATCCATAGGGAAAAGGTCAGACCAACTTAATTGGAAAATCGGACTGCAACACCCTAGAACTTCAGAATCTCTACTGGCTTCTTTCTCTATCTCGAATAATGCTGTCGCTACTTCAGGGGACTACCAAAAATACTTTGAACAGAATGGGAAACGCTATCATCATATTCTCGACCCAAAAACGGGATCCCCTGCCACAACCGGTTCCATGTCAGCCACAGTGATCGCAAAAAATGTCATGGATGCCGATGCTCTTTCAACAGCTATTTTTGTTCTCGGATCAAAAAAAGGCATCGCATTACTTGATTCGTTAGATGATATTGAAGGATTGATTGTAGATATTAAAGGAGTAACCAGTATTTCCAAAAACATGGGTTCAATTGAGAATTTTACCCTCAAGTCTTTCAAAGATGGCATTCGCCATTAACCCATGCCCAATAGCATTAGGATGGCATAAATCTGGAAACAGAAATGCAAGCTGTGTTTTTTTCTCCATTAACTTTCCATAAGCATCAAAATAAGTAACAAATTTTTCCGGGAAAAGGTCATGCACGTTTGACAAATACGGGTTAAAAATTTCCGGAAAATCATAAAATGGAATCTGTGCGGATATTGCTACTTGTTCAGCAACATCGCGATACGGTCCATTATTACAAATACTGATGAAATGAGGTTTCCCTCCACGTTGTCTAACCTCCTTGAAAATTGCATCAAGGTTTTTATGATAATCTTCTAATGAAACTCTGCTTTTTTTTGTTTTTGGAATCCTCGGTTCAGGCAAAGAATGGATCAAGGTTCGCATCCAGTTTATTACCAGCAAGCGATTTAAAGACCAGATTACTTTCCCCACCATTGAGTTACGCTCCTGAAATCGGACACTATCAGATTTTATAGATGGATAAGAATCGTTCGAACCAAACGAGATCAGAACAATATCTCCATTCTTTATTTCCACCTTATCTTCCAGCAATAATCGTCCATGGTAAGAAGTAAAACCGGGAGTAGAATAGTTTTTGACAGTAATATCAGAAGGTTGCTTTATTTTTTTTACAAGCTGTTGTGGGTAAGAGTCTTCAAAATCTACTCCCCATCCAAAGCTGCTGGAATCTCCCAGCACATGAAGGGTATGAGCCTCATCCTTTTCCACTTTAGAGTTCTGCGCTGAAATACGATACCCTTTTGCATCCGATGCAATCGTCCAAGGTGGAAGTTTGTCAAAAAAAACTGCCGAGGAATAATTTGAAACTGTAAGTTGCAGATGGGGTTTTAATAAATAACCATAACGCAAATCAGGGCGATAAGCATAGACATCCTCGTTCACGAACCCCTGTTCCGCCACATAGCTCTGATACTTTGCCAGTACCAATGGGTCCAATTCTTCCATCCAGGCAGGGAAGACAAACTTTTTGTAGGATATAGAAGGTTGAAAGCCAGAAAAATGCAAAACCATTTCTAGCAAGAAAAAAAACATCACTACAACAAACGTGGAAAATAAAAAAGGTCGAAGGGTTTTATCTTGGGGTTTTTGTATCACAACAATCGAATTAGCTATGAATTAGCTTTAGGGTATCTATTCAGCAAAAGAGAATTTCCCACCACAGACACGGAACTTAAAGACATTGCTGCGGCGGCGAATACAGGTTGCAAAAGAATTCCATAAGCCGGGTATAAAACCCCTGCCGCGATAGGAATGCCAACAATATTATAAATAAAAGCCCAGAATAAATTTTGTCTGATTTTAGACATTGTGGCTTTACTCAATTCAATTGATTCTACAACAGCCTTAATATCTGATCCAACAAGAGTTATATCTGAGGCTTCCATAGCCACATCGGTACCACTTCCTAAGGCAATTCCAACATCAGCCACAGCAAGTGCGGGAGCATCATTGATTCCATCTCCAACCATTGCTACACAATGTCCGGATTGTTTGATCCTTTCGATTTCTTCTACTTTTCCCGAAGGCAAAACTTCCGAAACCACTCTATCAATCCCCAACTGGTCTGCAACTGCTTGAGCCGTTTTAGAGTTATCTCCCGTTAACATGACAACTTCTAATCCCATTTGTTTTAGATGCAGAATATTTTCTTTCGCGTGTGGCTTCAAGGTATCGGTTGTGGCTATGAGCCCTACTACCTGCTCATCAACACAGAGGATCATCGGGGTTTTGCCATTCTCCGTCAGCTTAACCAATTCGTTATCAATGGAAGATATATCGATTTGGTTTTCTACCATCAACCTTTTATTTCCAAGCAATATTTTCTGGTCGTCTACTTTTCCTTGGACACCGAACCCTGGTAAGGCATGAAAATCATCAGGGGTTTTAAGTTTTAGTCCTCTCCTTTGCGCCTCGGCCACAACGGCTTGTGCAAGAGGGTGTTCAGAGCCTTTTTCCAGAGATCCCGCGAGAGCGAGTAATCGATCAGCATCCATTTTGGTTGCAGGTGCAAGAAGAACATCAGCGACCTCTGGTTTTCCCCATGTCAGGGTTCCTGTTTTATCGAATACGATGGTATCCAGCTTCTCAGCTCTTTCCAGAGCTTCGCCTCCCTTTATCAAGATACCCATTTTTGCGCCTCTTCCTGTCCCTACCATGATGGCGGTGGGAGTTGCCAAACCCAACGCACACGGACAAGCAATGATCAACACCGAAATAAACGACATGAGAGCAAAAGAAAAAGCGGGAAGTTCAGTATAATATTTTCCGAACAACAACCAGAATAAGAATGTGATAACAGCCAGTCCTATAACCGATGGCACAAAAATTCCTGCAATTTTATCAGCCAGTTTTTGTACCGGCGCTTTCGACCCTTGCGCCTCTTCCACCAATTTTATAATTTTTGCCAAAACCGTATCCTGGCCCAACCGAGTTACCTTCATTTTAAAGAATCCAGTTTTATTTATACTGGCCCCGAAAACATCATCTCCAACACTCTTCTCCAAGGGCACGCTTTCCCCTGTCAACATTGATTCATCAATAGATGAGTTGCCTTCAAATATTTTCCCATC
>JAJDBA010000135.1 GCA_029261675.1 Nitrospinaceae bacterium | reverse complement strand
TCTGGCACACGAAGCGGGGCATTCCATGCACTCTCTTTTTTCCAGAGAAAACCAGCCTTATTTATATGCTGATTACACTATTTTTGTCGCGGAAGTGGCTTCGACCTTTAATGAGTCATTGTTGACAAAGTTTTTTCTGTCGCAGGATATTGATCCGGAAATGCGTATTTATTTACTTTGTCGTGAAATTGATAATTTTCGTGGTACGCTGTATAGGCAAACGATGTTTGCTGAATTTGAGCACAGAGTTTATGAGGCTGCAGAAAACAATCAGCCGCTCACCATTGAAACTTTGCAAGAAATTTATAAAGGTTTACTGGAACTCTATTTTGGCCCAGGCCTGGTGTTAGACGACTGTCTTTCGCTGGAATGTTTTCGAATTCCCCACTTCTATTTCAGTTTTTATGTGTATAAATACGCAACAGGAATCTCAGCTGCTTATGCTTTGGCAGACCGGGTGCTTTCTGGAGGTGATGAGGAACTTAATGATTACCTCAATTTTCTCAAATCGGGTGGTTCCAAATATCCCATTGATTTGTTAAAAGGTGCAGGCGTTGATATGAATTCACCTGAACCGGTACGCACAGCCCTATCAAAATTTTCCGCTCTGGTTGATGAGCTTGAAAGTTTGACTATAAATAATTAAATTTCTCATCCAAAATTAAGGAAACTTTGAAAATGCAGAGTACCCCGAATTTACCCCCAATCTTTTATAAAGGAATACCGTTTTGAGAAAAACAGGACAGTTTCAGAAAAACGGCGGCAACAAATCACGAAATCCCAACAACCGTCAAGGGAGTTCATCCTCAGGTCAATCCAATCAGAACCCAAACTCCAGAGGTTCTGGTTCAAGACAACCCAATCAAAATTCAAATACGAGTTCCAGGAATTCTAGTCCCGGAAACTCAGGTTCCAGAGGAAACGCGGGTGCTAAAAAAAAGGGAATTCATCCTTGGGTGTCTTCCGGCCCATCTTCGTCGCAAGCTTTGACATCACATATTTCCATGGTCAGCAATAAAAGCGAGGGTAACGGTAACAACAGAAATAAACCACAGAGTCAGAAGAGAAGGAATCCTTCTCACCAACAAAGAGATAATGCGAATAACGGAAGACCACGTAATCACTATGACAAGGCAAAGCGGAATAATAATGCTCCTGCCAATGCAAAGACGACTCAGGCATCTCCAAGTTCACAGCAGAAGGGTTCCGAACAAAAACTGACAGGAAATTTGGATGCTTTCAGTTTGTTTTGCGCCTATCACTTGGGGATCGGGCCAAATAAAGAATACAAGCCGTCAAATATCAATGAAGTGGCCAGACGGTTTGGGCAGGATCAAGGAGTTGTTAAGCAAGCTTTGAAAGAATGCAATATGGATTCTGCAGCTCTGCTCGATAAAGATTTTGATATGGCCCTGGCACAATTGGATATACAAGTTGCTCCAGAAGGTATCGATAAAATGGAACTCGCAAAGTCCATTTACGAAGACTTTTTGGAAGCCCCCAATGTGAAAAGGGATTGGAAAAAAATTATCGAAGAAGATCGCAAGGAAAACAGAAAAGTATTTGGCTGAATAAGATTAAGGTGTCGAAGCACGTTTTTTCCTGTCATCTGTCAGCACGCTTCCAGCGGGGATTCTTCGGAAGTTCAGACCTTTTTTGATGATCTGATCCTGAATTTTTTTCGCTCTTCTATTTGAACATTTCAAGTCGTTCATTAATATTGAAAAGGCAAACAACTCCCCTTCTTTGGATTGAAAAAATCCTGATAATGCGCTGACAAAGTTCAAGGTTCCTGTTTTCACTCTTGCCTTGCTTGAACTTGCAACTTTCTTCATTCTATTTTTTACGTTTCCGTCGACTCCCATAACCCCTAATGCCGTAACAAACTCGGGGTAAACACTCAGGTCATCTTTTACGTTCCGCAGAATATCTACCATGATTTTAGGGGATAACCGATTCTGTCGCGACAAGCCAGACCCGTCATAGATGCTGTACTGCCCTAGTTCATAACCCAGCTGTTTCATATATTCTTCAAACACACGTAACCCTTTTTTGGTTGAACCAGGCAAGTCAAAGTGCTCTCCCCCAATAGTTTTTAAAATTTGTTCGGCGACAAAGTTATTACTGAACTTATTCAGCCCTCTTAAGGCCAATGCTAAAGGCTCGCCTTCATGCATATAGAGTTCCATTGCGTCATTTGGGACCCTCCCTCTCTGCAATTGGCCATCAAACTTTATACCCGAAAGTTTAATATACGATTTGAAGACATTCAGTGCATACTGAGTGGGATTTGTGATATTTAAAAAATATTGCGCACGGGGTTGCCCTATATTGATTCCCCCTGAAACAGTGATCAGATCGTGGGTCTCTTTATCTACTCGGTTCACAATCAATCGACGGCGTTTTCCTAGCTTCAAGGTTTGTGCATTATTCTCAAGTTTGATGTATTCGCTTTCGGGTTCTATTACAATTACAGGTCGGTCGCCGACTTTTTTCCCTGGGCTCACATAAACTTTTACCGTATTGAAGTTAAACGATAATGCTCCTAGAGGGGCTTCATAGGCCTGCGCGCCCGGATTTTTAATCCAAGTTTTGATCCGTTTCTGATCGTCAAAGAAAGAATCGTCAGCAATAATATTTCCCTTTATCTTCTTTATCGGAAGGTTTCTTAGTTCATTTACTATTAGCCATAATTGCTCAGTAACCAATTTAGGGTCGCCAGACCCTTTTATGTAAAGGTTGCCTTTGAGCGTTTCATTTTCAAGGATGCCATCGGTGTAAATTCCAGTGGTAAATCGATAATTGGAGCCAAGATATTTTAATGCCACTGCTGTGGTAAGAACTTTTGCATTGGAAGCCGGGATAAACAGCTGTTTGCTGCGGATTTCATACAACGTCTCACCGCGGTCCAGAGAATAAATTTTTACTCCGAAATTATTTTTTCTAAGGCAGGTGTTGGTAAGGATTTTGTTCACCGATTTCCGGAAATTGTCTACACCTTCTTCATTAACCAGAGCAATGGAAAACGTTGGAAGAAAAACGAAGGAAATAGAGAGAACAAAAGCTATGAAATAGATGGTAGAATTATTTTTATTCATCGCCGAAAATTTTACTCTGTTAAAATAAAATTTACAATTGACAATTGTCTCTGGATTAGGGACTCTAGGTTTTAGTTCGACTACCCCTCTAAATAAGGAATCCTGCCATGATTAATTTTACTCACATCAAATACGGTATTTTGGTGGCTATTATTGCAATTCTTTATGGTGGTTTGATGGGCTTGTCTTTTGGTTGCTGTGAGGAAGACATAAAGAGAACCTTAAATAGTAGCGCGCAAGAGGCAATGGCCGGCAAGTATCAAGGCGATCAAAAAAAAGCGGATAAGGTCGTAAAAAAATCATGGGTCTATATGAAGCGTGCTCATTTACATTCGCAGACGATGGGGGTTATTAGCATTGCGTTTTCATTTCTGGTCGCTTGGCTGGCATACCCGGCTAAGGCCCAGCTTGCTATTTCTCTGCTCAGTGGATTAGGTTCTCTGGGATATGGCTTTTTTTGGATGCTCTCCGGATATCTGGCCCCTGGAATGGGATCGACTGGAGCGGCAAAGGAGTCGGTAGGTCTTATTGCTCAGGCTTCGGGCGGCGCATTTTTTGTTGCCGGAGTATTATTGTTTAGCATTCTGGTGTATAGAATGTTCGTGGCTAAAAACTTAACTGAAAATAACTAATTTTATGAATTACGATCTGATAGGAATAGGCAACGCACTGGTAGACATTGAAGTCCAAGTGGATGATGCTTTTATTGAAAAGGCTTCTGTGACCAAGGGCGGCATGACTTTGTCTTCGATTGAAGACCAAAATAAGATCCTCGGATATTTGGAGTCCAGCCCGAAAAAAATTTCTTCTGGAGGGTCAGCCGCGAATACGATACATGGTGCCAGTTTGCTCGGCGCAAAGTCTTACTACCTCGGGCGCGTTGCCAATGATTCCCACGGTAAGCATTACACTGAAGACATGCAAAACTGTGGAGTCGGATTCAGCGGGCCAGGTTCTGATGAACAGGGAACAGGCACCTGTGTGGTTCTTATTACCCCAGATACAGAAAGAACCATGCTGACACATCTGGGTGTTTCCTCTTCGCTCCACCCGGAAAATGTCGACGAAACGATTGTGAAAAATTCGCGCGGTGTTTATGTCGAAGGCTATCTATGGACAGGCGATGAAACACGAGAAGCCGGACAACATATGGCACGAATCGCAAAGAAAGAAGGAATACCCGTCTCTTTTACTTTGAGCGATGCTTTTGTTGTCAATTCATTTAAGGAAAGTCTGACCGAGTTTATACAATGGAATGTGGATATCCTTTTCTGTAATGAAGTCGAAGCTCAGGCAATGACCGGAGAGTCGGATTCTCTGGCAGCATTCAAAAAACTTCAGGCGATGGTCGATACCGTGTTTTTAACCTTGGGTTCCAAGGGCTCACTGGTAGGGAAAAGTGGTCAAGAACCTGTGGAAGTGAAAACCTTTCCGGTTAAAGCCGTCGATACAACAGGAGCCGGCGACCTTTTTGCTGCGGGTGCTCTTTACGGCGTATTGAAAAATCATTCTCTGGAAGAATCGGCGATCATGGGTTCTTATTGTGCGGCCCAGGTGGTATCTCATATGGGCGGACGACTTCCACTTAGCTCTCACACCGATGCTGCGAAAATTCTCTCAGAGTATCAAAAACTTTAATTAAATGGAGGGGTGCTATGAAACGTTATCTCCTATTAATCGTATTATTGTTCCCGATGTGGCTGGGGTGCGCTTCAGTGGGAAAAGATTTTGACAGTGAAAAAGTCAAGGACATCAAAAACGATGTTACAACGCAGTTGGAAATCATCGACTGGTTTGGGGTGCCTTTCAAAGAGGGAAAAGAAAATGGCTACACCATGTGGACTTACCAGCTCGACAAATGGAAAGCTGTGGGCGATGTCGAATCGAAAGGGCTCGTCATTCTGTTTGATGATCAAAATAAAGTAAAAGCCTACCGCTACGAATCCAGCCACTAGCCACTGGGCGTGGGGCCAATAGGTCTATTCCTGTAAAGCGGAAAAGGATTGTTGCGCTTTTTACTTTGGTTTTCTTCTCTCTTTTATAAGGCGGTTGTGGGTCTGCATCGCGGCTATCCAGACTATTAACACCCTTGTCTTCCTGTAATAAATATAAAAAATATGCGAAAAATTTCTCTCATTGTCTACGACTTTGATGGCACTTTGGTAGACACTCTTTTTGATATTGCCGACTCAGTCAATCTAACCTTGGCTGATCTCGGTCTTTCTCAGTTGCCTCGGGAAACGATTCGAAAATATGTTGGGAAGGGTGTAGAACGTTTGATGTCACAAACCCTGAGTGATACCAGTTTTACAGATATCCCTCGAGCGGTTGAACTTTTTAAAAAGCATTATTCTGAAAACCTGATCAATCACACCGATTTTTATCCGCACGGCAGAGAAATTCTTGAACATTTTAAAAATAAAAAACAGGCAATCTGCTCCAACAAGCCAGAAGGTTTTGTACGCCAAATTCTGAAATCTTTGAACGGATTGCAGCCTTTTGACGCGATTCTCGGCGGCGACAGCGTCAAATCAAAAAAACCCGACCCTGAAGGCATGAACTTTATATTGGAGAAATTAAATATTTCAGCAGACGAGGCGGTGCTGATCGGTGATAGCCCCGTTGATATTGAGACAGGGCAGCGGGCAGGAGTTTACACTTGTGTCGTAAATTACGGCTTGGGATTCGCAGAAGAAATCGCTGCCGCCAAACCCGATTGTTCCATCGATTGCCTTTCCGAGCTTAAAGAGATTTTTTATTAGTAACAGGATAAGCCGGAACATGCTGATTGTCGATTTTAGCTCCCTCTGCCGGTAGGCAGCAGTTGACATTGTATCGGGTAGTTTCTACAATGCCTTCTTCCTATGGAATCCAAAGACATTAAAAACATTTATCTTATCGCGATTTGTGGCACAGGCATGGCTGCGCTTGCCGGGTTGCTCAAAAAAGCCGGGCATAATGTGACGGGCTCGGATGCCAATATTTATCCCCCCATGAGCACGCTTCTGAGCGATGCGGGCATTAAAATATTTCCGGGTTACAAAAAGCAAAATATCTCAGCGGATATTGATATCGTCATTGTGGGAAATGCAGTGTCTAAAACCAATGAAGAAGTGCAGGCGGTTTTAGATGCAGGTATTTCATATACTTCCTTTCCCGCTGCTCTTTCGCAATTCTTCCTTGAAGGAAGAAAGTCGCTTGTTGTGACAGGCACCCATGGCAAGACAACAACGACTTCTTTATTGAGCTGGGTTCTTGAATCGGCTCTACGAAAACCCGGATTCATGGTCGGGGGGTGGTTGAAAAATTTTGATACCAACCATCAGGTTCCCGTGGGAGATTATTTTGTAACGGAAGGGGATGAGTATGACAGTGCTTTTTTCGATAAAGGCCCTAAGTTCCTTCACTATCGACCGGATGCTTCCATTTTAACGAGTCTCGAATTTGATCACGCAGATATTTTTCGTGATTTGGATCATATCAAGCAGGTTTTCCGAGACTATTTAAAACTGGTTAAAGATATTGTTCTGGTGAAATCGAATGATGTAAATATACGCGATGTTTTGTCCTCGGCGTCTTGCAAAGTAGAAACCTATGGTTTTGATGATAACGCTGACTGGCGTATTGAGGACTATCGATTTGAAAAAGGTTGTGGACATTTTTCGTTGTCATTTAAAAAGAAAAAGCAGGCGGATTTTCAATTGGCGATGATTGGTCGCCATAACGTGGAAAATGCCGCCGCTGTCGCAGCCCTTTGTTTTAATCTAGGTCTGACAGCGGATGAAATTAATGTTGGGTTTCAAACTTTTAAGGGAATCAAGCGCAGGCAGGAAATAGTAGGAGAAAAAAACGGAGTAACGGTTATTGATGATTTTGCTCATCACCCTACTGCCATTGATCTTACGATTGATGCGGTTAAAGAGGCCTACCCGGGTCAACGGGTTTGGGCTGTTTTTGAGCCAAGATCGGCAACATCGCGGCGAAAAGTATTTGAAGATTCTTTCCCGAAAAGCTTTTTAAAAGCAGATCGAATCATATTTGCAGGATTGTTCGCACCTGAAAAAATCAAGGATGAAGAGCGGCTTGATGTACAAACGGTAATCGCTTCTATTCGGAAAATGGGAGGTGTTGCGGATCATATTCCTCAAGTAGATGATATAGTAGAGTTTATAACGAAAAATGCAAAATCAGGGGATGTCATTCTTGTTATGTCTTCAGGGGGATTTGATGGCATTCACCGGAAAATATTGGAAAGATTATAACTTTCTTTGAATGTTGGTTTGTTTAGAATCTAATGGATAAAAAATATTTCGGACAAATAAAACTGGGCTTGATTCAGAGAGGCTTAACCGTGCCAACGATGTTGCACGGACTCTCTGAAGTATCGCGTGGCCTTTGCTCTGGAGAACCCGGCGAAGAAATAACCCTGGCGCTTGCTGAAGACTTCATTGTTAAAGCTTCGTTAAACCCTCCAGATAAAGACGGGCCAAAGTTGATATCTCAGCAGGATCAACTGAGGTTGTACATGGAAGAGGGCGAAACCGATGTGAGTATTATTTCTGTTCCGGAATTTCTTAAACAGCAGTTAACAAGACGCACCCCCGTTTCAGAAAATATTTGTCTTGATGGTTATTGTTTTAATGTTTTTCTTCGAGCAATGGGGCGGGGAAAAAAATTGAGTATGCCGATTGAAGCCGTATTGTCAGTGATTCAAGCTGCTTTTGAGGAAGGGGCTGCTGATTTGGTTCAATTGAATATGGATCACACTAATGATGATGATAGTGGGTTTCAAAGGCTGGCACCATTGGTAGAAGCGATCAAGAAACGTTTTAATACTTTTGTGGCCTTTAAGGGGTTTCCGCCAGCAGATAAAAGAATAATTGATCAGGTTTATGCATCGGGATTTGACATTGTAAATTTTCCGCTTGGTGGATTCTATGGAACCACAAAGTCTAAAAAAATTATGGGCGCTGAAAAAATTTACACCGCTCTGGAATATGCATCGAGTATTTTTTCTCCCGGAACGGTTTGGACGGATCTGGCCATGGGCTCCGGTTCTCAGGACGAGTTCAAAGAGGGGATTGATCGTTTGGCCGATTCAGGGATTATGCCGCTGATTCTTTTGCAACGAGATAACGAAGGTTCCACCTATCCAAATCTGGTGGAGCTTGCAGATCATATGGATCAAGCCGTCCGACGCAATGGTCTTCCTCTTAAATGGTTGTATCCTGCCTGCCGGTTTTTGAGTCCTTTGGACACCCGGTTTTTTACAGAAGATCCTTTGAAGGCAAGGCTTGCAGTGACCCCTGTTTATCGTTCAGGTTTTGGTAGAAGGACTTCCGCAGGGTTTGCCGCAATACGGCGAAAATTACGGATTCGCAATGTGAACGATTCTTTTGAATCTGCCGGGTTATAGAGAATTAGTTTGAAATAAATATCACGGACAAACGACAAATATTCCTGAGCATCATTTCATCTTTCGCTGGCACAAGCATATGCCCTTTGTTAGGCTGTAAGTATGGACGATAAAGTAAAAACACCTAAAAAAACCCCAGAAGTTCCACTGAAAGAGTTGGAAACGTTATGGATGCAAGTGGGGGGCACTCTTTGCAATCTGGAATGCACTCACTGTTTCATCAGTTGTAGCCCGAAAAACGACACCATTGCGATGATGACTCTGGCGCAAGTGGAAGAAAGATTGCGGGAATCTCGCGAGCTGTGCGTGAAGGATTATTATATTACTGGCGGTGAGGTTTTTATCAATCCAGAAATTTTTGAAATTCTTGCAGCGATCTTGAGCTATGGTCCACTCGATGCGCTTACCAATGGAACGCAAATCACATCGGAAAAGGCCAAGCGGCTTAGAGCAATTCAAGATGCATCCAAACACCCTCTGCGGTTTCGCGTCAGTATGGAACACTTTGATGAAGATAAAAATGACGCGATCAGAGGGAAAGGTGCCTATCGCAAGGCTATTGCAGGAATTGCTTGTCTTGCGGAGGCAGGGTTCTCTCCGATACTTACAGTGACGCGAACCTGGGAAGAGGAACGCGATTCTGAAATGGAATCGAAGTTTATTGAAGTTCTTCGTAAGAGTGGTGTAATGCAACCACAAATAAAAATACTTCCCGGGTTTCTATTGGGACAGTTGGCGGAAAATGAGCGAGACTATTCGCAAGATGAATATGTGACAGAAAAATGTTTCGAAGATTTTGATATCACTCAATTGCAATGCGCAACTTCGCGAATGGCTACGGGTGAGGGCGTTTATGTCTGCCCGATCCTGGTTGATAATCCTGCTGCGCGAATGGGTGATACACTGGGTGATACGTTACGCTCATTTCCCTTGTCGCACTCGGCCTGTTACACTTGCCGAGTGACAGGTATGACCTGCAAGTCCTCCCCTTAAACTGAAAGTCAAACATGGCCTTATTGCATTCCACCATGGTTCCTCTGGGAACCGCTACGATTGATTTTAAATTGTCAGGCATTGATGGTGTGGAATATTCTCTCGACAGTTTTACAGAGAATAAAGTGTTGGTAATTATTTTCATGTGTAATCATTGTCCCTACGTAAAGGCAGTCATTCAGCGATTGATAGATTTGCAAGAAGAGACGTTGAGCCAGGGAGTTCGGTTGGTTGGAATCAATTGCAACGATGCGCAAAAATATCCCGATGATTCTTTTGAAAGTATGCAAAAGGTTGCAATGGAATGGGGTATGAATTTCCCTTACCTGTTTGACGAATCACAAATGGTCGCAAAAAGATATGATGCCGTGTGCACACCTGATATTTATGTTTATGGAAAAGAAAGGAAATTGCTTTATCGCGGGCGAATAGATGACAACTGGGAGAACGCAGAGCAGGTCACGCAACGAGATTTAAAACAGGCTATCGACTGTATTATTGCTGATCAGGAAGTTCCTGCAAAGCAAGTCCCGTCTATGGGATGTTCTATAAAATGGAAAGTATCCTAAAGGAAAACGAATGGAAGCTTT
Organism: Nitrospinaceae bacterium; assembly: GCA_029261675.1. Taxonomy (GTDB): domain Bacteria; phylum Nitrospinota; class Nitrospinia; order Nitrospinales; family VA-1; genus UBA8687. Next base: position 5,349 of record JAJDBA010000135.1, on the reverse strand, counting down.
AAAAAAGTGGTTGTTTATATTGGCAGCGGTTATATTTGTTGGCTCCATGTTTGCCGATAAAATCCTTTCGTTTTATATCGATTGGTTGTGGTTCGAGAGTCATGGCATTACCTCGGTGCTATGGACTGTTTTGATTTCCCAATTTGGCATGGGATTTACTATCGCCATTTTGTTCTTTGCTGCAACCTATGGTTTTTTGATTCGTGTATATAAAAAGACTTCGCATTTGCCTATTTTATTGTCTGATCAAGTCAGGCGCGAAGTTCCATTGTTGGACATCCTTGCGGGAAACCTGAAGCTCCTGATAGTAGCCGCTCCTTTGGTATTGTCTGTTATGACAGGGCTGATCATGGCCCAACAATGGGAGACCGTACTCAAATATCTCAATGCGTCTTCCTTTAATCAATTGGACCCGATATTCGGCAAGGATGTTGCTTTCTATATTTTTACACTTCCCTTCTGGTTGATGGTCAAATCTCTGATATGGGAAACCCTGATAGTGATTTCTCTCGGTGTAGGATTGATCTATTTTTTCAAGCGCTTCGTTTATGTCGCACCCACAGGCGTTGTTCTTCTCCCTGAAGCTCGAAGAACTCTTTCTGGCCTGGCGGGTTGTTTTTTCCTGCTGTTTGCCAGCGAGTTTTATTTGCGGCGTTATGAATTACTGACAAAAGGCAACGAATTGATTTCGGGAATTGGTTTTTCTGACGACTACGGATCAATTCCCATTTTGTACGCTTTGGTATTCGTATCTTTATTGGGTGCGGCGTTTTCTTTTTCTGGTCTTGTAAGACCAGGAATGAAAAAAATTCTTCTCTCGGTCGTTGCTTTAGCGCTGGTTTATTTTGTGGGAAATGTTTATCCAAAGATTCTACAAAAGTTTGTGGTTGCCCCAAACGAGTTGATAAAGGAAGCACCTTATATAGAACGCACTATTTCTGGAACGTTGAATGCTTATGGACTTGAGGGAACGAAAGTCCATGGCCTTTCCGGTTCGGAATCTTTGACCGCTGAAAGCATCCGTCAGAATGATGCCACCATAGAAAATATCCGGTTGTGGGACCAGGAACCGCTTCTCGATACGCTAGGGCAAATACAGGAGATACGTACTTACTACCAATTTCAATCGGTTGATAATGACCGCTATCACATAAACGGAAAGTATCGTCAGACTTTACTGTCACCTAGGGAATTATTATCCTCTAACTTGCCAAACCGTACATGGATTAATGAACACCTGACCTTCACTCATGGTTATGGTGTTTCACTCAGCCCCGTGAATCAGGTGACTCCAGAAGGTTTGCCGGTATTGTTTATTAAGGATATCCCCCCCCAATCCAATGTGGACCTGAAGGTCACACAGCCAGAGATTTATTTTGGTGAATTGGCGAACGACCATGTTTTTGTAAACACGGGCACCAAGGAGTTCGATTATCCAAAAGGCGAAAAAAATGTTTATAAAAATTATGCAGGTAAAGGTGGTTTTCCGGTTGGTTCTTTTTTAAAGAAAGTGGTGCTTGCTGCACGGTTCAAAACACTTAAAATCTTGTTTTCAGATGACATTGAAAACGATAGCCGAGTATTGATGTACCGTAATATAACGGAGCGTGTTCAGAAGGTTGCGCCTTTTCTGAGATTGGACAACGACCCTTATCTTGTAATATCTGAGGGGCGTTTGATCTGGCTTTATGATGCTTATACGGTGAGCAATCGATATCCTTATTCGCGGCAGATTCCACGGTTTGGAAACTACGTGCGAAACTCGGTCAAAGTTTCAATTGATGCTTATGATGGTTCGATGAATTTTTATATTGCAGATCACTCAGACCCAATCATTAAAACGTATCAGAATATTTTTCCAGATTTGTTTCAAGACTTATCAGAAATGCCACAAGATTTGCGAAGTCATATCCGATACCCTTCTGATTTGTTTGCGATTCAGACTTTTATTTATGCAACCTATCACATGAAGCGGCCGCAAGTTTTTTATAATAAGGAAGACCAATGGGAAATTCCTGAAATAGATGGCCGTGTCATGCAGCCTTATTACACGATCATGAAGCTTCCCGATGAAGATCGGGAAGAGTACATCCTCATGGTTCCATACACCCCGCAGGGTAAGAGCAATCTGTCAGCATGGATGGTGGCCCGTAGTGATGGTGAAAATTATGGAAAGCTAGACGTTTACATGTTCCCAAAACAAAAATTGGTGTACGGTCCAAGCCAAATGGTTGCACGCATCAATCAAGATGCGGAGATATCACGACAGATCTCATTATGGGATCAACGTGGTTCAAGTGTTATTCAAGGCACCTTACTTGTTATACCGATTGAAGAGTCTTTGGTTTACGTCAGACCTCTTTATCTAAAGGCAGATGCGGGAAAAATTCCGGAACTGAAACGAGTTATCGTGGGTTATGAAGACAATATTGCTATGGGACGAACTTTAGATGAAGCATTAAAGAAAATTTTCCCCGGACTTTCGGGTATTCCGTCCAGTATCCCTGAGGAACTCCAAAGCGTGGACTCAGAATCTTCAAGCCCAAAGGAAGAAAGAAATCTGATATTGAGTCAAACCGATTATAAAAAGATACAGGACTTCTATAAAAAAGTTGTAGAGTCTCAAGGCAAGCTGGATCAATCTTTAAGTAACTATAAAAAAGAGCTAAAGGCTTTGGGTGAGGTTTTAGAGGAGGTACCGGTTTCTCTACAGCCGGTCAAGCCATCGGGAGAATAGTTTTATTTTTTTGAGAACAGGTCCAACTGTTGGGTGGCGGCCAGATGGTCGGTTATGGGTACAGGGTAGTTTCCATCAAAGCAGGCAGAGCAGAATTTATTTTTTTCATTTTGCACAACTTCCAACATTTTATTGATGCTTAGGTAATGCAAAGAATTCGCACCCAGATACTTTCTTGTCTCCTCAAGCGAGTGAGTGTGGGCAATCAATTCTTCCTGATTTGGGGTATCGATTCCGTAAAAACAGGAATGTAAAATTGGTGGAGCAGAGATCCTAAGATGCACTTCTGTAGCTCCCGCTTCCAGCAGCATCTTTACTATTTTACGGCTGGTGGTTCCTCGGACAATGGAATCATCAATGATAGCCAGTCGTTTCCCTTCAATAATACTTTTTACTGCGTTTAGTTTTAGCTTCACCCCAAAATTACGTATTTGGGATTGAGGTTCAATAAAAGTCCGGCCCACATAATGGTTGCGAATCAAGCCCATTTCAAAAGGAATGCCGCTCTCTTCCGCAAACCCCATTGCCGAAACCACCCCGGAATCAGGAACGGGAACAACCAAGTCAACATCCGCAGGACTTTCCCGTGCCATTGCTCGGCCCATTTCTTTTCGCGCTGTATAAACATGTTCGCCGAATAGATAGCTGTCGGGGCGTGCGAAATAGATATGCTCAAAAACACAGTGCTTGGTTTCCACTTTCTTAAAAGGGAAAAAGGATTGCAACCCGTCTTCATTAATGAGAATCAACTCACCGGGTTCCACTTCGCGAATGAACTCAGCTTCTATAAGGTCCATCACACAGGTTTCTGAAGCAACGATGTAGGCACCATCCAGTTTGCCAAGGCAAAGAGGTCGGAATCCATGTGGATCACGTGCGGCCAGCAATTCATTTTCTGTCATCAGTACTAGGGAATAAGCGCCGCTTACCTGGCGCAATGCTTCTGCGGCACGGTCTACGAAACTTTCACTTTTTGCTTGTGCCATCAAATGGACGATGACTTCGCTGTCGTTGGTGGATTGGAAAATAGCTCCCTTGCTACCCAGTTCTTTGCGGATCGCTTGTGCGTTGACGAGATTGCCATTGTGTCCGAGTGCCAGAGACCCTGCTGCATAGTTGATCATGCAGGGTTGTGCGTTGACCAGTTCGCTTTTTCCTGCAGTCGAATAGCGGTTATGCCCGATGGCAAGAGGTCCGGGGAGTTTCAACAGTCGAGCCGGATCAAATATGTCCGCTACCAGACCCATCCCTAATTCCAGATGCATCTTCGAATGAGTGCTGGCAACAATGCCCGCACTTTCCTGACCTCGATGTTGCAGAGCGTAAAGTCCAAGATAAACCAGATTAGCTGCTTCTGGGTGACCGTAAACCCCAACTACTCCACATTCCTCATGTAGTTTGTCCAGCATAGCGTCCTAGAGAAGTTTTCCAGATTTCTTTTGCAGATTCAATATCCTGCTTAATATATTCTTGCCCGTTGATGCTAACAGTGAATTGCGATCCGCCCGTTTTTCCTATCAACGAAAAATCTACAGGATAAGATAAAGCCAGATCTTCAATTTGGTCTGTTAATTCTTCAGGGAAAGAGATAATAATTCGAGACTGTGTTTCACCAAATAAAAGGGCATCCCCTCGAAGAGTCGATTCCAGTTCGAGAGTTGCTCCCAAAGCTTCCTCTGTAGCAGAAAAACAGGACTCTGCAACAGCGATAGCCAGACCTCCTTCGGAGCAATCGTGCGCCGATTGAATGAGTCCTTTTTGTATCAACTCCAGACAGAAATCTTGTACTTGTTTTTCGTGTTTTCTGTCTAGAACCGGGGGTTTGCCTTCATTTCTATCAAATAGCACCTTTAGATATTCGCTTCCTCCTAGTTCTTCCATGGTGAATCCGATGAGTCCGATGCAATGTCCAGATTTTTTGAACCCCGCTGTCATCACTTTGGACTGATCTTCAATCAGACCCACCACTGCAACTGTGGGAGTCGGAAAAATAGCTTCCCCTTTGGTTTCATTATAGAGGCTCACGTTTCCACTGACTATAGGAATATCAAAATAAAGACAGGCATCGCCCATTCCGCGGACGGCTTGCTCGAATTGCCACATGATTTCGGGTTTTTCTGGGTTCCCAAAATTAAGACAATTGGTCAAACCGATAGGAGTGGCTCCCGAACAAACCACGTTGCGGCTGCTCTCAGCCACGGCAATGGCGGCGCCTTCATAAGGGTCGAGGTAACAGAAGCGGCTATTGCAATCCACTGACAGTGCCACTGCTTTTTTTGTGTCTTTGATACGAATAACAGCGGCATCCGAGCCGGGCAAAACAAGTGTGTTGAGGCGCACCATATGATCATATTGTTCATAGACCCATTCCTTGCTGGCAATATTGGGGCAGGCCAGTAGTTTGGTAAACGCTTTATCACCTCGGGCCGGTTCCGGCAGCTCCGTTAAATTTAAATGTCCAATCTTATCGAGATATTCAGGGCGTTCGGTTTCTCGTTTCAGATCCAAAGCCCCATCCACAACAGGCAGTGTGGGCAGGTTGACCACTTCTTTGCCTTCAAATTGGATTCGTACCCCGAGTTCATCGGTGACTTCACCAATGATTGCGGCAT
>JAJDBA010000134.1 GCA_029261675.1 Nitrospinaceae bacterium | reverse complement strand
AGTGTTCCTTCGGGAAACCCGGAAACAGTAAAGGTAGGTGGCAATACAACCTGTGTAGAAATACGCTGTGGAGAAGAGTTGATCGTCATTGATACAGGTACCGGATTTCGTAATCTGGGTATGGCTTTGATGAAGGAGTTACCAGTTAAGGGGACGATTTTATATAGCCATGTGCATTGGGACCATATACAGGGTTTCCCATTTTTTACACCGTTTTTTATCCCTGGAAACGAATTCAGAGTATTTGGCGGAACCAGCTTGCCAAAGACGGTTGAAGATGTGCTCAAGCAGCAAATGACTCCTCCCTGTTTTCCTGTGAAAACAGATTTGTTTGGTGCTACTATTTCCTATCATGATGTGAAGCCGGGTGATGTTATAGAGGGTGAAAACTATAAAGTCACCCTTGCTCCCCTATATCACCCGAATGGGTGTTATGCTTACCGAGTCGATCACGAAGATCAATCCCTTGTTTTCGCAACCGATTGCGAGCATTATGAAGACAAGCCAAATAAAAACTTAATTGAGCTTAGTCGTGATGCGGATATGCTGGTTTACGATTCTCAGTATACGGATGACGAGTATAATGGTTTGAATGGGGAGTTCTCCAGAAAGGGTTGGGGCCACAGTACCATGCGTGAAGGTATAAAAGTAGCCGAAGCCGCGAATGTCGAAAAATTCGTTTTATTTCACCATGACCCCACACATAACGATGAGTTTATTCAGAAGATTGAAGCAGAAGCCCGCCAACTCTTTCCCCAAAGCATAGCCGCTTATGAAGGATTACAGATCGAACTATCAGAAAAAAACCTCCCCAGCTCTTTGTTTGATTGATTCTTTGATTTCATGGTTGTTGATTCTTTTCCTGTTTTCCGCTTGTGGGGGGCCCAAGCCCCATGTCGCAGATAATCCAGCAAGTCAGAGGTTTCGTGATGCCTCACGTTTTTTTTCAATTGAAAAATCTTCTGTCGCTCACGCCAGTTTTTTAAGAGCCAACCAAGATAACTTGTCCGACCTTGCGGTATTAAGCAAAACTAAATCGAAGCTCTATATTCTCATCAATCAGAAGAAAAAAGGATTCTTGAAAAAGCAGGCGGGTCAGTGGACTCAGAAAAATAAAGAAGAAATAAATTTTTTTGCTACCGCAGATTTAAACAGGGATGGGGGAGACGATTTAGTTTTAATTCTCGGAGGTGGGGAAGCCCCGAAAACACGAATTCTTTTTAACAATAAAAAAGGTTATTTTTATTCAAAGGAAAAAGAGGGGGAGTATCCACTTATACCGGGTATAGAAAAAGTCATTCCAGTAGACCTCGATGGAGACGGTGATAAAGACCTGTTTTATTTTGGCAGTAGCGTAAAAACGTTGGCAAAAAAATCCTATCAAACCATGATATGGGTCAATAAGGGCGATGGTCGATTTGAGGATTTAACATCCCTGTTAATGCCTTCACTTCCTTCAGGTATTCGCGACGCTTCGTTGGCCGATTATAATGGTGATGGTGTGGTAGACATCTTTCTAGTTTATAGCAAAGGTCAAAACAGATTGTTGCTTAATAACGGGGTGGGTAAATTTTCCGATCGCACATCTTCAAGAATGCCGCGCATCTTGGATGATAGTATACATGCCGATTGGGCGGATTTCGATCAGGATGGCGATAACGACCTGCTTGTTGTCAACCGATCCATAAATAAAATATATCGTGGATATCCTGATGAAACCAATTACTTTCTGGAGAATATGGGAGGCGGAAACTTTAAGAAACGGTCGCATAAAATGTTGCCGCATTTTCCTGCCTCTAAAGTTTATCTCTTGGATGGAAATGGCAATACCCGCCCAGATGCCTTGATCTTGACCTCAAAAGGGGTTTATTATTTGCAGGGACGGGGGAGATGGGATTTTTCAGATGAAACCCATCGCCGTTTACCGCGCTACAGGCAATTTGACCAGATGACGTTTGGCGATATTGATGAGGACCAATTTCTCGATTTGTTTGCATGGTCTGGAAAAACGAGTCGGTTGTGGCTGAATCGTTTTGATTAGAAGTTGATTCGAATAAGCTTATTGTAAAAACTTTTAATTTGTTCAACGTATTTATTAGGAAATCATATGTCGAAATTTAAAAAGTTGACCTTCCTCAAGGTTTTAACGACTGTAGCTTGGGCAGATGGTGAAGTGAGCCAGTCTGAACTTAATATTCTAAAATCGTTTTATAGAAAGTTTGATCTAGAGAAACACGAGCTGGATGAGTTAAAACCTTATCTGAATGCACCTGTTTCAAAAAAGGAAAAAGATCTGTTATATCGACAGATGATCGCCGAACTTTCTACATCCTCTGAGAAAAAAGAAATCATGGATGCTTTGGAAAATATGGTTCAGGTTCATCCAAGGATGAAAGGGGATGAACGACAATTGGTCGATCAATTTTCGGAATGGCTTGAAGGTACTTCTTTCACTAAGAGATCATTTGGACGAATCCGAAACTTTTTTCAGAAAACCATCTTTGAGCATGCTCGTGATCCGAATCAGGACATGGAAAAATATTTCAAAAGACAGGTACTGAAAAAAATTGAGTTGAAAAGTGCACATTCGGGAATTGCATCACAGCTCCCTGAAGATAAACTGTATTTTCTCTGTCTAGTGGGGTCCCTAATGGCCTCTATCGCTCACGTCGATAATCACTTCGATCCCGCAGAAAAGAAAGCTCTGAAAGCTTGTCTCGCTGATCAGTTTTCGCTTAAGGGTAAAGAGTTGACTTTGCTTTTCGAAGTTGTAGAAGAACAAGGAAAGAAAGGTTTTGATTATCATGAGGTGGTTACTGAAATCAACCGCTTGACTTCTTATAATGATCGGCTGCATTTTATGGAATGTCTTTTTGCTGTGGCCGCTGCTGATGGTGAGATCGCTCATGAAGAGTCTGAAGAAATTAGACGGATTACTAAATCCATGCGAATTCCCCATAAAACATTTATTGAGGCCAAGGTGCGGACGGGAAAAGCTCTTAATAAAAAATAGTTTTCAAAACATTCGACCGAAATGGAAAAAGATAAAAAATATTTGGGCATTATGTTTGAGTGTTGCAATATCTATCGCCGTATTTACATCAATAAGGGCGGTAACGCCTATGAAGGTCGGTGTCCCAAATGCTTTGCTGTGGTAAAAGTTCTTATTGGACCAGGAGGCTCCGACAATAGGATGTTCCGTGCCCGTTGACCTGATTGCGTTTTACAAACCAGAAATTTCCAGCTAAAAAAATCGATGAAAATCGTATTGCAAAGGGTGTCTCGGGCATCGGTGATGGTAAAGGGCGAAGTCATTGCTTCCATTTCCAAAGGACTCCTCATTCTCTTTGGTGCTGAAAAAAATGACGATAACGATAAGGTTTTGTTTCTTGCTGAAAAAACGCTTAACCTTAGAGTTTTTCCCGATCAAAAAGGCAAGATGAACCTGTCGTGCTTGGATATTGGCGGCGAGGTGTTAGTGGTGTCGCAGTTTACCCTGGCGGGGGATTGCACTAAAGGGCGTCGGCCTGGATTCGATAATGCGGCGGCTCCTGAAGCTGCCCAGTTGCTCTATCAAAACTTTATTCAGCAGATTTCAGAGTCAGGACTCAAGGTGGCTGCCGGTAAATTCGGTGCAGATATGCAGGTGGAATTGATCAATGACGGCCCGGTTACTTTTACTCTTGAACGATAGGCGAGTTTCCTTATTTTTCTTTAGAAGTTTTGATTCTTTTTGGTTTCTTATGCAAGTCGTAACCCTTTAAGGTATCCGGCAATTGTAATTCGCTGAAGTGTTTTCGGGTCAACTCATATTTTTCGAATAAAAGTTTCAGTTCCTCACCCATTTTTTTGAATAGATCCATTTCCTTTTTCTTGTGATAAATAATTTCTGCGATCAAGAGATTTGAAATAGCATCTCTACTCTCATTGAGATTGTCATAGGCAATTCCCAGCCTGAAATAGGCATCTCCAAATTCGGGGTCAAGGTTTACAGCTTTGCTAAGAGCATCGATGGCTTTGTCAAAATTTCCGAGATCAGATTGAATTCTGCCAGATGCATAATGGGTTTGGCTGTTGAAGGGTTCAAGCTTTATAGCTTTCAAGATTTCTTGCAGTGCTTTTTTTTTCTTTCCTAAACTTTCATAAGCCCAGCCCAGGCTGGCCAGTACCTTGTCATCTTTGGGGTCTAACTTGCGCGCTTTCTTCCAAGACTCAACTGCTTTTGGAATATCCTTGTTTTTTGCGTAGATGACGCCAAGGTTGTAATGCGCCATAGCGTTGCGGTCGTCTTGCTCCAAGGCTTTTTGGTAAGCCGTCATTGCTTTTTTCTTTTTACCCATCCTTTCGTAAACCACACCCATATTGATATGAACCTCTGTCATTAAAGGGTAGACCTCGAGTGCTTTTTCCCAATAGCCTATGGCTTGTTTGTTTTGACCGATTTCGGCATGAGCTGCCCCCATGTTATTAAAAACGATATGCATGTTGCTGTTACGGTTCTGTGCGATTTTTAGAAACCGTAGAGATTTTTTAAGATTCCCAGTTGCTATGAATATGGAACCCAGATCGGTGGCAATATCTGCGTTTGTGGGGTTGAGAGAAAAAGATTTGTTAAGCGCTTTTTCTGCATCGAAATATTTTTTTAAATAAAATAGCGCAATGCCTTTTTCACGATAAGCGTCTCCATAATCTTCTTTGAGGCGAATGGCTTCGATCAATGCCTTGAGTGCGGAATGGTATTTTTTGCCTTCAATATAAGCTCTTCCCAAATCGTAATGTAGGGTTGGGTCTTCGGGTTCGTCTTTAATTTGGCTGGTAAGTTGCTCGATCTTGTACTCGGGAGAATCGCTTGAAGGCCCACAAGAGACAAGCAGAAAACCAAAAATGACAATAAGAATCAAATGCATTTTATCCCAGGATTAAATAACAGTCAGGCTATTCTATTATAACGGGATAAAAGTAAGAGAAGTTTAATTCAGAATGTAGTGTTTTGTGGGAAAAAGGGGGGTTAGAAGGGGATGGCGCCACGGGCCAATTCCATTAGGAAAGAAGGGAAGAGACCGATTGCAAGAACCGCGATAGAGCTTACTGTGACTAGTGCCCGCATTCCCGTATGCAAAATGGGTTGTGGAGCGGATTCGTCTTCGTGGAAATACATCATAACGATTACGCGCAGATAAAAATAAACAGAAATAATACTGGCAACTACCGCCAAAATGGTAATGAGGAAATAACCTTGTTTGATAGCAGCATAAAACAAAAACAGTTTTCCAAAAAAGCCGGCTGTCGGAGGGAACCCGGCTAGAGAAACCATAAACAAACTCATGGCCGCCGCAAGGAAAGGGCTGCGTTTTGCCAGCCCTTTAAATCGATTGATGGAGTTGCCTTCCTGGCCTTCGCCTTCCATCATAAAGACGACTGCAAACGCGCCGATGTTCATAAATAAATAGACTGAAAGATAAAAAAGAATGCTCGCCATACCTTCTTGTGTATTGGTAACAATTCCTATCAAGAGATATCCAGCATGTGCCACACCGGAATAGGCCAGCATTCGTTTGAGGTCGTCTTGAAAAATAGCTGCGGTATTCCCCACTAGCATGGTCAACACTGATGCGCCGAATAGAATAGGCATCCATGTTTTATCCAGTTCCGGGAAAGAGGTGAAGAAAACCCGCGCGATCACGGCAAAGACTGCCGCTTTGGTGGCGACCGACATGAATCCGGTAATAGGTGTTGGAGCTCCCTGATAAACATCGGGCGTCCATGAATGAAAAGGCACCAGTGAAATTTTAAACGCGAGACCACAGAACATCAGTCCCATGCCTATATAAACCAACGTATTTTTTGTGTAGGGATTTTCCTGGATCAGTTGACCGATGAGTCGAATTTCGGTGGTTCCGCTTCCTGCATAAATCAAGGCCATGCCATAAACCAGAACAGCAGATGCGAATGCCCCCGTCAGTAAATATTTTACTGCCGACTCTTGCGATGCCTGGGTTGCCCAACTCAGTTCCGGTGCAGTGCCGGGTCCTTCTTTTCCTGTTCCATGTTTGGCAGAAAATCCGCAAAGGATATAGAGAGAGATGGAGAACAACTCCAATGATAAAAATATGGTAATTAAATTGCCAGATTTGGCTAGGAACATCATCCCTGCGATTGATATGAGCAATAGGGTGAAATATTCCGCTTTATTTTCATGTTCGGCTTGTGGATAACGAACCGATCCAAAAATCGGGAACAGCGCCATGGCTAAAATGATTAAATTGAATGCCAGAGAAAATCGGTCGTGGATAAGTGCGCTACTGAATATGTCGGGATTGTTACCGTTCGCCGCTGTCGGTGCATCGCCCCATATAATAAGCGTGAAAACGAAAGCAGCACCCACTCCACCGAGAGTGACCAGTGACAAGAACGAATTGCGATTCAACTCCTTTTTGAGTCCTGCCAGAAGAAGAAAAAATGCCGTTCCCAGTACAATGAACTCTGGCCCAATTGCTGCCCAGTTCATATCATCAAAATTGATCGCAAATTCCATAAATAAGTCCTGATTTTTTTCTTTGGCTTATCAGTCGTTTAAATAAAAATCTTTACTAGCTGCCGTTATATGCTTGTAACGGGGGTCATCCGCTCTCTATGAAATTCGTTTTTGACCCATTAATTCCCAGCGTAATTTATGGGTGTTTTATAGCATTTTCAGCCTTTTTGCAAGCTCTCACTAATTACCCATCCCGGTATAGGTGATTAGCCTATGTTATGTAAGAATTTTCCTTGTCAGGCCAATAATTTCCGGTCAGAATAGAGGCTTTTAAATCACCAAAACTGCGGAGGTTTTTGTGGATACGAATGAGGCGCGTGCTCATCTGAATTATCTGTTGACGCTGGGGATACGTCGGGAAGAGGCGTTTGGCCCTATGGCACTAAATTTTATTAAAGAGGATGCATTCGAAAACGCAGGTCTTTTGCCGGAAGAGCAGTTCAGCCTCATCATGGCTACGGTCGATGCCTTGGCAATGGAGCCCAAACGTTTTAATATGAAGGTAGAGATGCTGAAACGGGCGCAGAGCCTGCTCAACAAAACCTCATTTGATAATCCACAACTCGCCCGGCAACTCGATCAAGATATCAAGAAAACCGAAGCGGAACTGGGTATCTATAATGAAGCCATGCGGCCCGCCAAGGGAGAAGCGCAGGAACGGCAGAAATTGATTGTACAAAGTGACGCACCAGAATACTTCCTCGACATAGCACAAAGACGGGCCACCACTTATTACCAGAATAAATTTGGTTTGAACAAAGAGTCGAAAACCGCCCAGCACTTTAGCGGCGCTAAGCGAAAGTTTGATCCGGATAATAAAGCGGTGCAAAAAGAGTTCCCCGGGGCCTGTGCTCCTTTTATGAACTCCCGCACCAACGCTTTTCACCTGATGATGCCATTCGACTTGAAAATCAGCAAAACTCCCGATGACCCGCTGGATGGCGGAATGCGAGCCTACTATGCAAAAATGGGTTATTCCTTTCCACTCGGATTCGAAATGGGAAAAATTTGCAGCTATGAGGATGGTGAGATACTGGACATTCCGTTGGAGGACCCCAATCTTATCTTCTTGTCCGTTTCCAGAGTCAAGGAAAAGGAATTCCGCGCTACAAATTATCCGGGGACTCCTGAAATACCCGCTGAATACGCCTACCCACGAGCAGTATTGGAGCGTACCGGAACTCTAGGGCCCTATATTCAGTTGGTTTCAAATTTCAAAATCTGGTTTGATTCTTCCCAGGTTTCGATTCTGATCCAGGGTGCTCCTGACCTGTATGAGTATGGCTTGGAAGGTGGCTCGGGAATGATGGTCCGCAGTCATGCATCCGATAAAGTGCCTGCATATGCTGAAAACACATCGCAACCCTGGCAAGAGGGTTTGAGCTTCAATTTTGTAAACATCCACCTGACTTTGAGTCCGGGCAGAGAATCAGCAATGGTTCCTTATAATACGCCGCTTTTTACGGTTTATCCGGTACTTCCCACGCAGAATTTTAAATGGGCAAACATATCTGATATGTGAAAGATATAGGTAATTAGACTTCTGATAAGCCCACCCAATCTCGCTCCGCATTTCCTATTCCGATTGCGTTATACTATTAAAAGTATATTTTAATTTCATTTTTTTCATGACACTCTCCTCAAAAATCAGAGCAGGACTTGGACTGGCGGCATTATGTTTGTCCATCATTTTTGCAGCCCCGGCCTTGGCATTGGAACCTATTCAGGTTACTTCGAATCCAGGTGAAGATTTTGCTCCGTCTATTTCTCCGGATGGGAGTTTCATGGTTTATGTCTCAGATACCTCCGGCAACCTTGACCTTTGGATGAAATATCTAGGCGCTGGAATCCAACCTCCTGATCGTCGATTGACTTTTCACAGTACCGAAGACAAAAGCCCTGCGATCAGTCCCGATGGCAAAAAGGTTGCTTTCGTTTCTCATCGCGGCGACCCACGCGGTGATATCTATGTTCTCGATCTGCAAAATACCGGTGACCCTGTACCTGTTGTTCAGGAAAAAGGAGAGGATATGGACCCCGCATGGTCAGCCGATCAGAAATTTATCTATTATGCGTCACGCGAAACTCAAATTTCTATTTTTAAAACCAATCTGACAAGTGGAGAGAAGTCGCTGGTTCTGAAAGATGGTGGAATTAATCTTTCTACTTCTGCGGAGGGGCAGTACCTGGCTTTTGTTACAGGAGACACTCATAGTGATTTAAAGGTTTTAAACCTTAAAACAAATTCTTTAATTGATGTGAGTCAAGGGCCGGAAATAGATGTGTCGCCTGCATGGTCAAACGATTTGCTTTTCTTCGCGCGATATTCCGATGACACCAACCTAGATGGACAACTGAGCATTGACGACAATCCCAATATTTGGAGGCTTGATTTTAAAGCGGATCGTGTAGAAAATTATCGTCAATTGACAGACAGTTCTTCCTACGATTTTTCCCCACAACCGGGTATCAACAACACTCTTCTATTTGCGTCACATAAAAAAAAATCGGTTGATATTTGGCAGCTCCCACAATCAGGACGAATTCCCTATGCAACAGACTCGTCGACTTCCATAAAAAATATTGAAGATGCATGTTCCGAAGATACCTATTTATGCGCCATGGTTTTGGGTAACCATATCCGCCAGTTTCCCAATGCAACCGAGATTGCTGAAACACGCTATCGTTTGGCTGTCTTAAATTTAGAGTTGAAACACTTGGATACAGCCAGAAAAATTTTTAATCAGATATTAGAGGTACACCTTGATAACGAAGAGATTGCTGGGTTGTCAGAAATTGAAATCCTCTTGTTGGATAGGAATAACGTAACTTCAAAAGTAAATGCTGGATTGGGTCAAATCGATACGGTTATAAAAAAGTATTCAGGATTGGCGCGAGTCGAAGCGCGGGGTTATTTAGAAAAAGGAAAGCTCTCCCTTGCTTATAACGCTCCAGATCAAGCCTTAAAATATTTTCAAAAAATTGTCGGTAATTATCCGCAACAACGGAGTCTGGCGGCCGAGGCAGCATTTTCACAAAGCCGGATATATGAGTTGGTTGGTAATCAAGAAAAGCTGGTGCAATCTTTTGTGCAAGTGGTAAGAGATTTTTCGGATGTCCCCAAGTGGAAACAAAAGGCCATCGAATCAATTCTTAATCTTCACGAAAAACAACTCACCCTGGAAAAGAAGGTGTCGCGTTTGCAGGCCCTCACGCGAACCTATAAAGATGTTCCACAGCTTGCAGCGGCAATTCAAAACCGTGTTGGGACTCTATATTATAATGCCACTGAAAACCTGCTCGCAAAAGAAGCCTATAAAATCACAGCCAAAACTTATAAGCAGGCCGAATCTTTTCAAGCCCTTTTTGCATTGGCAAGGATATATGCAGAAGAGGAAAACTTTGATGAAAGTTTGAGTATCTATCGCAAAATCACAGATGAGCCAAAAGCTATAGAGACTTATTTAAATGAAGCCCAGGAAGGGCAAATTAAAAAAACTTTGGATAAGGGGTATTGGGAGCTTCGTGTTGGAGAGGTCAAGCTAGCTTTTAAAACATTTTTAAAACTCATCGAGTTCAGTCCAGATACTGTAGAAGCCCATCGAGGTTATCTGCAAGCGGCATCGGCTCTTAAGAAAAGTGCTGATGCTGTAAAAATCTATCAAAA
>JAJDBA010000133.1 GCA_029261675.1 Nitrospinaceae bacterium | reverse complement strand
ATTTTATAAACATAGGCCTTAGGGTTTTTTATTTCAGGGAAGTGCTTCTGACTTTCCTTTAACCTCAGATAAGTTTCCTGACAAAGGTCCTGAGCCAAATAAGAGCATCCCACTTTATAAGTAAGAAATCGAATCAGTTCTCCACTAAGACTTTCAAAGGTATCGAGGAGAATTATCTGCTGTATTGAAGAAATCGCTTTGGAGTTCATAATTTTATTTCAACCGATTTATTGTTTCAGGATTGCCAACGACAACATTGTCCTCTTCAATTATTCAATCGGCCATGCGGCTACTCTGCTGTTCAAATAGAATAACAACGCAAAACATAACCCTCGCAACAAATAGAAAAGGCAGTAATGATTTTTCAGGTGCGAATAAAACTAAATAGGGTTGGGATTAAAACTAAGAGAGGAGGTGTCGCAATTTGGGAGGAGGGTCCAACTGAAACGAAAAACTATAGTCGTAAATCGGAACCAAACAAACAACCTGTTCTTTTTTGCTGATAATAGTCAAAGAAAAATTGCTCAAAACGGAAAATAGGTTTTTAGATAAATCCGCTGATGAGGGAATAGTGCCTACGGGAAGTCCATGACAGTCAGAACTGATGTTAAATCCCTTATGTTTATCTTTTTTGCTTTGAACATGCGGACAAGGAAGTCCTTTTTGATGGTGACTCATTGGGCAAGTATGGCTATCTTTACTGCTTACTATCGCGGAGTTATTATTCTTATGTTTATGATCATGAAACGGGGATGCGCTAGCTCCTGAAACTAAACTTAGAAGCACCAACAAGGCACATGAAACACCTGTTAAAATTTTGAGCATAGGAATGATTGTAATAAGCAGGTTTTCATTTCCAAAGATATAATTTGAATGTACTGCTTTTATCAAATTTTGGGTGCTAATATATCATGAGTAATTAAGCTTTTACACATACAATTTTCCTAATTTAGGATCAATGACCAATTGTTGTTTAAGAGAATTAGAGGATTAACTTTAAGGCGATTGCTACAACTCAAAAAAAATAAGATACGAGCCCTAAAATGGCACTAAAATGCGGTATCACTAAGTACACACTGCTTTTTTTATAAAGTCATTTGAAAGTAAAAATAGATTCTCAATTCGACATATCTTATTCAGAAAATGATTTCACAAAAACTTAGATTTTCAGGAGGGATTTCACTTTACCTTCAAAGCTTTTACTGGATAGCGGCTTGACTATGTAGTCACGGATTCCCAATTTCAATGCTTCGATCACTCTTTCTTTCGAGTCTTCCACGGTCACCATCAGGAAGGGGGTGTTTTGCAGGTCTTCTTCTTTTTTAACCGCCTTATAAAATTCTAAACCATCCATAATCGGCATATGCCAGTCTGAAATAATCAAATCTGCTTTTTGAATCTTAAGTTTTTGTAAGGCTATCTCACCATTCGTTGACGCTACTATTTTAGTAATTCCCATTTTTTTTAGTAACTCAATGGTCATTTTACGCGAAACTTTTTCATCTTCTACAACACAAACTGTATAATCCATTTTGTTCTCCCCGAACAATAAAAGACCGATAAACCCAGTATAAAGCCTTGATTCTACACATCTTGATTATAGCATTATTTATTAAAATTAATTTTAGGTAACTTGACATCTACTTTTTTAGATTTTATCTATTAATCAGGATAAGGAGTATCCTCTCGGCCGAGAACCATGACAAACCAAACTTTAACCAAATTTAATTGGAGGGCTATATCATGAGTCTCGTAACTTTTCACCCTGAACAAGCTTTAGATCCATTCTTTAACTTTGATAGCGACCGGTTTTTCAATACAAAACAAAACCGATGGCGAACCGATGCGGAAGCTATTTCGCCCAAAGTTAATGTTACTGAAGACGAGAACTTCTTTCACCTGGAAGCTGAAACTCCAGGAATGAAAGATAAGGATATCAGTATTGAAGTCCATAATGGCGTTTTAACTATTAAAGGTCATAAGGAAAATGAATCCGATACTGAAAAGGAACACTACCATATTCGTGAATTCAGCAGCCAAAGCTTTGAGAGAAGCTTCAAGTTGAGTGACCGGGTAAACACAGAAAAAGTGTCGGCAAAAATCGACAATGGTGTCCTGATAGTCGATTTGCCCAAACATGAACAGATAAAACCTAAAAAAATCGAGGTCCAGAGCAACTAAAAGAGACGCCGGCCCGGTGCGGGGTTTGACCGCACCGAGCTGGCCTTTTTTTCAAAAAGCCAAGCAAAATAATTTTCCCTCTAGCTTTAAATTTTCATACGATGGGGGTTGAGTTTGTGGTAAAACATCAAAGATTCTGCACTATGCCTTTCAGTGCAATTACAACAACTCAATTTCAGCAGGAGAGCATGAAATCACTCGCATCAATAACAAATAATGATATCGAAACAATAAAAATGGCCCTCAACGATTCCCTCTCAGATATGACAAGTGAACTGAAGCAGGATTTGAGTCCAGAACAAAAGAATACTCTGATAAACTACAAAGATAAATATTCGCGAGTGTTTGACAAGCTCAAAACCAGCGGCTCTATGTACGCTTTGACAGAAACAGAACTGGATATTGTCGCCAGCGGATTAAACGATGCCATTGAGTTGATTGAAGACAACCTGACTGACGATTTAAGCGACGAAGAACGCGAAGGAATTCTGGTATATAGAAACGACTGCCAGCGTTTAGTAGATTTACTGGCAAGTTAAAACTCTATCGCAAAAAGTTAACGTAATAGCCGTAGTAAAACATCCAGCCGGTGATGCTCGTGCCGGCTATCATGCAAAGTATCCAACCTATTCTGCTGTCTTTTTTGATACTTCCCTTGTCCTCATACATCCATGCTGAGTGAACCAGCATTCCCATAAAGTAGGACATCATAAAAAACGACAGGACCAGTATAAAAACCATAAACCCTGAAAAGTCGGATGGTTGTGTACTCATAAGAAAAATCCAGACTGGGCTATCCCTAAGTAAGCTAGTAACCAGACAGTAGCAAAAACTCCACCAACTATCACCCCAATGGCAGTGACGACTTTAAGAAAAACTGCAAAAATTTCTTTACCCGTCTGCTTTTTCTGCCAATAACTGATGGCAAAGGTCAAGACCCCGATCAGAATTGTAGTGCTAATGTAATACCGTGGAGACATATTCAGAAATTAGCCGGATAAATTACAATACATTTTTCTACGAAAAAACAGAGCTTTTATGGGACCTCTTCGACCCGAATGATATTGGTCCGGTTTGGGATGCCTACCGGAATCCCCGTGGTAATCACAACTCGATCCCCTTTTTTCAACAGGCGTCTTTTTTTCAACATAATGATCAGTTGCTCCATATGCAGTAGTAGATGTTTGTCTTCTTCTACGACGAAGGGTACCGTACCGCGAATTAAATTCAGCAATCGTGCCCGATGCAAACTTGGCGTGAAGACAAACACTGGCACCATCGGCTTCGGGCTGGCAACCATTTTAGCGGTGCCCCCGCTGATCGTAAATACCACCATGGCTTTGGCATTGAGCAGCTCTACCATTCTATTTGCCGAGTAAGTGATCCCTGCATTAATTGTGGGCTCACCCTCAAAAAACCGGCTCCACGAATCAATGGATCGTGTTTCGGTCAAGTAGGCCTCGGATTTTAATGCCGTTTCCACCATCACTCCGACTGCCGCTACCGCATGCTTACCAACCGCCGTTTCACCGGAAAGCATAATGGCGTCGGCGCAATCCATCACCGCATTGGCAACATCGGAAACCTCCGCACGAGTAGGTCGAGGATTTTCAATCATCGATTCCAGCATTTGCGTGGCCACGATTACAGGCTTACAATGCCTCGCTCCTTCCCTGAGAATCCGTTGCTGTACAACAGGAACCTCGGTAAGAGAAATTTCGACACCTAGATCACCGCGTGCCACCATGACTCCATCCGCTTCCTCAACAATTTCTTCAAGGTTCTCGACTGCCTGTTTGCGTTCAATTTTAGCGATCACCTCTATCCCTTTACCACCCTGCTTTTGAATCAAACTTTTTAGCCGCTTCACATCTTTAGCACACCCTGTGAAAGACAATGCGACTAAATCGACGCCCTCCTGAATTCCAAATTTCAGATCGGCTTTATCCTTTGCAGTTATGGGGTCTGCGGTTAGCTTGGCATCGGGCAAATTAATTCCTTTATGATCAGACAAAATCCCGCCGGTCTGAATTTCCACATCGACCCTCTGCCCCAAAACCTGTTTTACCACACCACTGAGATTGCCATCATCGAGGAAAATTCGTTCGCCCTTTGTCACCTCCTGATGAAAACGCGGGTACTGAACCGGAACCAAGTTTTCATCGCCAATCTTTTTTTCTGTTGTAAAAGTCAACTTCTGACCACGCTTGAGATGTATAAAACCCTCTTTAAATTTTCCCACTCTGATTTTTGGACCCTGTAGGTCCAGCAGGATACCAACATAAGAATGGTGTTCTTCTTCCACTTCACGGATCCACTGAATCCACTTTCGTACGGTTTCATGAGTTCCATGTGAAAGGTTGAGCCTGAAAACATTAACCCCCTTTGCTACCAAACTTTTTATAGTAGTCTTATTTCCGCTGGCTGGCCCCAAGGTGGCAACAATTTTTGTCAATCGAATAGCCATAATGACCTCTTAATCCTTTTCTGGGAAAAGGGAATAGTTTCTGGGAATTACTTTGAAAGGCATCAACAATAAATTTTTAAATGATACTTCCTCACTGGTTCTGAATTGATCAACACCAATAATTATTTTGGGTTGCTCTCTTTTTGCATCTTGAATATAGGTACCTAAAAAGCGGTCCCAAATCGAAAGGTTAAATCCGAAGTTGGAATTGGTTTCCATTTTTTCAACGGAATGGTGAATACGATGCATATCAGGTGTGACAATAACAAATCGTAACAACCGATCCAATTTCTCTGGCAGAGCAATATTAGAATGTGAAAATTGCGCCATTCCATTTAACACGGCTTCAAATATCACCACCGCAATAGGTGCAGGCCCCAAAGCAAAAACCAGTCCGATTTTAAACAACATGGATCCCATAATTTCAATGGGATGAAATCGTAACCCAGATGAAACATCCAAATCCAAATCCGAATGATGGACAATATGGAACCGCCAGAAAAAGGGGATCATATGGACCACAACGTGCTGGATATAAATCATCAAATCCAGAATTATTACAACAGCAATAATTTCCAGCCCACTCCACCAGTCTAAATAGTTGAACACTCCCCATCCATTGGCTTCGGCAAACTGGGCAGCCCCGACGGCAGCGGCACCAAACACCAGCCGAACCACAAGAATATCAATACCGGTCAGTGCAAAATTTATTTTCAATCTGTTTTTCTTAGAGTCAACTGTAGGGTGCCTTTGGATAACCGACTCCAATGCCAGCATCAGCAAAAATACTCCCAGAAAGACTATAAATCGAATTTGTTGAACATCCATTAGAATATTTTACTCTAACCGCCGACAGTTTGCATGCGGTGTTTTAAGGCTCAACCTTCTCACGGAATAACGAATAATTGACAATAATTCGCTTGTGAATTCAAAAAGCCGAATATCAAAAGAACCTTAGATTAGGGACAATTATCCAGTAGTACGAATATTAATCTTTTTGGGGAGGGGATACGTAACGGAGGCAGACCTACAATTCCTTTTCTCGATCGCTCTGTTCTTTTTCCAACTTATAGTTTTTGACTCTGGCTTCTGAGTTTCGCCGCATGAGGATAATGCAGGCCTCAGCCATTAATCCAAGAAACCAGAAAGTGGTAAAAAATATCACCCAGGCAAAAAACAGATTGAACCAATATTGATTAGGTGTGTAATCCGTAGATATGTGGATGAGAGCGCTTAACTTCGCCCTTTCGGCTTCAGAAGCCTTCACATACTTTACATAGAAAGGATGCTTTTTTTTGTAAGCGAAGGCAATCATTTCATTACGTGGAAGATCTATAAACTTCATAACATCGCGGTTATTTTCTTTAAAGAAAACTCGCATCTTGACCACCGCAGGCGAATCTGGAGGATTTTCGTTGTAATACCAAATAACCACAATTGTGGTTAGGATAATCGACACCCATAAGGAAATACGGCTTATCAATTTCTCTTTTTGGTCTTCTATTTCCTGATGTATTGGTTCAACTTCATCCATTTTTCATTCTTTCGCAGAAGGCGATTTCTTTTCAAGTAAATAACACTTTCTGGTTTAAGTTCGAACTTTTCCTCCAAGCCTCTGACCAGACTAAATTCAACAATAAACATACCAGACCCCAGAAATGAATTCCAGTTGCAGATTCAAGCTCTCCTGATTAGTATGGTGGTTTTCCCGCCTGAAAAAACCTGGGAAAGGGTCTATGCAAAACAAAAGTACAATTGGGTATATTCGGCTGTTGCGGGAAAATAATTCTTTTCGCAATCTCTGGTACGGACAAGTGGTGTCTGAACTGGGAGACTGGCTAAACAGCATCGCCATTTATGCGTTGATTCTCAGGCTCAGCGATTCTGGTATGGCTATGGCAGGTGCCATGATGGCAAAACTCCTACCCATAGTTTTGATCAGCCCCATCGCTGGCGTGGTTGTAGACCGAGTCAGTCGCAAAACCGTTATGATCGCCAGCGATTTGCTGCGTTTCATTGTTGTCCTCGGTTTTCTTTTCGTAGAAGAACAGGGTACTTTATGGTTTATTTATGCTCTCGTTATTATCGAGATTTCATTATCCGGTTTTTTTGAGCCTGCACGAAGTGCCATCATCCCCTCACTCGTTCCCAAAGAACATCTAGTAACAGCGAATGCTCTGAGCGGTTCCACCTGGTCGGTTATGCTGGCATTTGGAGCAGCACTCGGTGGCATCGTAGTGAGTTTGTTTGGAATCCGCGTTGCCTTTATAGTTGATGCCTGCACCTTTTTAGTCTCCGCCTGGTTCATATCCAAAATCCCTATCAAAGAAAAACCTGTCGAGATACTGAAAAAGAAAAATGGTTTTCAGGAGTGGGTCGAAGTCACGCGTTTTCTTTTAAAAGAACCCGTGGTTCTGGTTTTGAGCCTATTAAAATCCGGTCTGGCCGTGGCAGGAGGAATAATGACGCTCATTCCATTGATGGCCAGTCAGGTGGTTTCAAAGCCGGCCATGCTGTCGTTGGGGATTGGGATTCTCTATTCAGCGCGCGGCCTGGGTGCCGCATTGGGCCCCCTATTGGTCAAACGATTTTTTGGCGAAACTGCAACCGTATTGCATTGGGCGATCGCCGCCAGTTTTTTTCTAAAGGCGACATCCTATCTATTTATAGCCAACTCGAAAAGCCTGTGGATGTTATCTTTTGGTGTGGCAGCGGCAACGTTGTTCGGTTCTATCATCTGGGTATTCAGTTCGGCATTGATTCATTTATCCACTCCAGATCGTTACTTGGGTAGGGTCTTCAGCTTTGAACTTGCCGTTATGACATTGGTGATGGGTGTCAGCAACTGGGGAGTCGGCTTTGCTGTCGATGGGCTGAGTCTCACATCCAATCAGGTGGCTTTGTGGATGGCTGTTTTGGTAATCCTTCCCGGTTTATTCTGGACCGGGTTCCTAGCCTTTGTTCGAAAAAAATTGCAGCAAGGGGATTGTGTGGGTTCAGTCTGTCCCATCGACCCAAGTGGATTCAACCCACTCCCCCTGGTTCGCGAGGAGCAAATTGAACAAAAGGTTCAAGAAAAATAGTCAGCCACCGATTTTCCAATTTCAAAGTGATTGATAATTCGCTCAGCATCTTCCTGTGTATTCGCCCAGCTATAGGCCTCGGCAACACCTTCATTTTGACCCAACGCATGCAAAACCCCAACCGAGACAAATGAGGTGGCAAGGTCGGTAGACTGTGAGAAGTTGACCACCATTTTCATCATCTGCTGCATACCTTCGCTATCCAGACTGTGGTATTTATCCAATAAATTGCGGATATTTTCTTCACCATAGGTATTCGTATAAGAAGCGCCAATAGCGGGTTCTTGATAAAGGTGCAGGATTTCTTCTTCCATTGTTCATTCCCGGGCAAATCAATTTTTACGAAGAGGCTGTATCTGCCTTTTTAATCCAGAACTCTTCAAACTCTTCCTGATAGGATAACTTCGTCAAGTCTTTCATACGATCCAAAAACACAAAACCCTTGAGATGATCTAGTTCATGTTGCAACACCACCGCTTCAAAATCAGAAACCGTTTTTTGAATTTTATTTCCATGCCGATCATAGGCATTGAGGGTCACCGTAGTAGATCTAGGGACCAGCCCTCGGAAGTCTGCTAAACTCAGGCAGCTCTCCCACCCCTCCTTCGTTGCTTGACTATAATCAGACAACACAGGGTTGACCAGAACTGTCAGGGGAATGGACACCTCGTCGGGATATCTTTCATTCTCAGCATACTCAAGCACAACAATTTGTATGGATCTATTCACCTGTGGAGCGGCAAGCCCTACTCCACCCTCATGATGCATGGTTTCAATCATGTCATCGATAAATGTTTGCATTGAACTTTCTGCCAAATTACTTAGATCTACGGGTTTGGCCAACTGCCTTAAAATAGGGTTCCCTAATTTTGCAATTTTCAATGTCGCCATTACACCTCCTCATATTCCAAATCAAAATACGTCGAAATTATGAAAGAAAACAAATTAATTTCATATTTCTGAAATAAAAACCTGCCCTGCGAACCCCTTAATTTTTATATGTTATTTTACCACACTCAAATCAAAAGAGTCGATATCCCCCCGCCACGACTGCTTAAAAGATAGGCAGGTAGTTTTTTTTGTTTGACATTTTTAGCCGGTTTCTTATAATGCACCGGCAGATAATCCTTTTACATGAGGAGGGGGAAACCTTGACTAAAGACGAACTTATTAACGCAGTAATCAAAACCTGTAAAGACGACAATCTCACAAAAAGATTGGCAGGAGACGTAGTAGATGCCGCCTTTGAAAATATTTCAAAAGCCATCAAAAAAGAAAAGCGATTTGCCTACCCTAGCTTTGGAACTTTTACCGTAAGATCCAGAAAAGCAAGAAAAGGTCGAAATCCACAAACGGGTGAAGAAATTAAAATTAAGGCTAGCAAAACAGTTGGCTTTAAACCGGCTCCCACTTTGAAAAGCTCATTATAAGATTTTCAAATTGTAAAACCGCCCACTTTAAAAGTGGGCGGTTTTTTTGTG
>JAJDBA010000132.1 GCA_029261675.1 Nitrospinaceae bacterium | reverse complement strand
CATTTTTAGAATTTCAGGAATGATTGTTTCAACAGCAGATTCTATACCCCGTTTGATGTCCATTGGGCTTGCACCCGCAGTTACATATTTCATGCCTTCACGGAAAATAGCCTGGGCCAAAACGGTAGCCGTTGTGGTGCCATCACCTGCGTTGTCACTGGTTTTGCTGGCGACTTCGTTTACCATTTGCGCACCCATGTTTTCAAAAGGGCACTCCAGTTCGATTTCCTTAGCAACGGTCACGCCGTCTTTGGTGATTGTAGGGGAACCGAATTTTTTATCGATAACCACGTTTCGACCTTTGGGTCCGAGGGTGATTTTAACGGTATTAGCAAGTTGGTTGACGCCTGACAGAATTTTATGTCTAGCGGTTTCATCATATACAATTTGTTTAGCCATAAACTTTAAGCTCCTTCTCTTTTCGAGATGTGAAATGTGTTTTGATCAAATATTTAATGGGGTAATTAACCTACTATTGCTAGAACATCGTCTTCACGCATAAGTAGGAAGTCGTCTCCGTCAAATTTGACTTCTGTTCCACCGTATTTGCTGTAAAGGACTTTGTCGCCCACTTTTACTTCGAGTTTGATGGCTTTTCCATCATCACCAATTTTGCCATTTCCTACAGCTTTGACGCGTCCCTCGATGGGCTTTTCTTTTGCCGAATCAGGAATGATGATGCCTCCCTTGCGGACTTCTTTTTCCAAAATCGGTTGAACCAAAATACGATCGTGTAGCGGTCGGATTTTCATAAAGACTCCTTAAAAAAATGTTAAACTCTACCAAAATTAATAATTAATACAAAATTCCGTAAAATCTTGTCTGGAACACTATTAAGTTATTATTTTTAAAGGGGTTGTGATCCCGTTTCAGGAGAAATGTGTTCCTGTTTGCAGCCTGTTAGCACTCTAAGGTGTTGAGTGCTTACACTATATATAACGTAGAATTAAAAAAGCAAGGTAGGAATTGAAAAAAAACTCAATTAACTGAAAAATTATGAAAAATACTAAGAATAAAGAGATTATGGCGATTGAAACCTTTCCCAATCCGTTCCCAGGAAGGGATTACACTATTGAAATGGAGTGCCCGGAGTTCACTTGTTTGTGTCCCAAAACCGGACAGCCAGACTTTGCGACTCTCCACATCAGCTATATTCCAGATAAGATTTGTATTGAGTTGAAATCGTTGAAGATTTACCTGACCTCCTACAGGAATGAAGGCGGATTTCACGAAAAAGTGATCAATATAATTCTGGATGACCTGGTTTCAGCCTGCAAGCCCAGATATATGAAAATTGTTGGTGATTTCAACGTCCGTGGTGGCATTTACACGACAGTGACGGTGGAGCATTTCAAATCTAAGAAGAAAAAGTAATGTTTATGCAACGAGAAGGTGAGTGCCACTCTTGCGGTGAGTGTTGTCAAACCGTCAATATGACGGTTGTAAGAGATGTTACTCTGCGGCAGCATGGGAATTTGGAGGAATTGCAACGTTATTTGTCATACCGTGGCATTCGAGTGGTGGGTGACGATGAAAAACGCAACCAGCTTTACTATTCCATGGACGTCCCGTGCAGTGAGTTGACTACCGACAATCGATGTCGAGTGCATGGCAGTCCAGAAAAGCCGCTCATTTGCAATCGCTTTCCTGAAGCCAAAGAGGATATTGAAGACATTAAAAACTGTGGGTTTCGTTTTTCCCCAGTTACTCTGTTATAGGTTAAAATTTTAGAATTTATGAAGTGGTTTTGGCGGGCAGAGTAAATATGAAACAGGCACCGTGACCGAGTTGGCTTTCTGCGGTGATAGTTCCTCGATGCCCCTCCACGATGTTTTTGCAGATAGCTAACCCCATACCGGTTCCTTCATACTTGTTGAGCCCATGTAACCTTTCAAAGGGGCGGAAAATTCGGTCGAGATTTTTTTCGTCGAAACCGATCCCATGATCCTTGACAAATATTTGCCAAAGTTCTTTGTCTATTAGTTTTCCTTGAATTTCAATTCGAAGAGGCATTCCCTTCTTCTGAAACTTGATAGAATTAGAAATGAGATTCTGAAACAACTGTCTCATTTGAGAGGGGTTGGCCTCTATTTTTGGCAAAGAACCAATTTTAATGTTTTCCGGAAATTTGCCGGGTGGCAGGTTCAAGTCTTCCAGTACATGGGTTAATATGATTTCTAAATTAGTACTTTGAAGCGGTTCTGTTTGAACAGAGACCTGTGAGTACAAAAGAAGGTCATCTAATAATTCCTGCATCCGGTGTGCGGTTTTTTGCATGCGCTCCAGATACTCCATAGATTCGGGGCTAATATTTTCTCTTTCACTTTCAAGGCGAATACTAAATGAATTGATTTTTCTCAGCGGGGCCTGAAGATCGTGTGAAGCGATGGAAACAAAATCTTTGAGGGCCTGGTTACTTTTTTCAAGCTCGATAGATTTTCTTTTTATGGCTTCCTGATTTTCTATTTGCGGGGTAATATCTCGGTATATCGCGAAAATATAACTTCTACTTTTAATGTGAAAAATACCGGCAGTTCTTTCCGTTGCAATTGTTTTCCCTGATTTGGATTTGATATATAGTAGCGGATTTTTTTTTAATTCATCCTTTATAGCTTCTTCTAAGGGGTCGAATGTTTGCTCTGGTTCTACGCTGAGCTCAGGGATGGTGAGTTGAACAAGCTCCTCCTTGTTGTAGCCAAATAATTTGCAAGCGGATTCATTGGCATCGAGGATTTGATTTGTTTCGGCATCGAAAAGCAGTATACCGTCAGATTGGACGGAAAAAAGTTTTTCATACTTATTCTCAATAACCTGTAGAGAATCAAGTGCTGAGTTGCGTTCTGCAATGAACTTGCTTAACCTCCTTGTGGAAGATTTTCGCTCCACATGATCCAAAGCTGATTTGAGTTTGGTTTTTATAACCGGATGGAATATTTTTTCGGTTTCAGGCTTCGGTGGAGTACTGGTTTTTGGTCGAGCAGAAGCTGGGGAGGTTTTTTTTTCAGTTTTTGGGGTTTTGGGTTCCATAGCCTTAAAATTGGATTTTATTGGACCTTGAAACGACTCTATAATTATGAACCTTTATAAAAACTTTGCAATTTTTTAAAAAAATAGGGGAATTAAAATTTATAAAAAATTGGGTAATGCCCTGACGCCTGTTTGAAAAATAACGCATAACCTTTTGTTATTATTATGATAATCTTCTTGTGTTTGATGTTCGGCATGATCAGATAAAGTTTAGTGAGCTTTTTGGTATAATTCAGGTTTTATTATGGCAACTCGTTTTATAGATAATGAAAATAAGACAATATCTGACTCCTTAACGGGGTTGATGTGGCAGGAAAGTTATGCGTATTTTGAAACGGGTAGTAATATTAGTTGGTACGATGCACAAGAGTATATCGCAAGACTAAATCAACATAAGCTCGGTGGCTATAGTGATTGGCGTCTACCTGACCGGCTAGAAATACAGAGTTTGTATGAAACCGCCCTGCCTTTTAAGTCGCGGGGAAAAACTTTTATTTTGCATATTAATCCTATCTTTGAATTCAGTTATGGAAGTTGTTTCTGGACTTCGAAAACGCGGTTTTCGGCAGCACTTGGTTTTGAATTCGATGTAGGAGATATTCACTGGTATCCTAAAGGAAGCCATACAGGCACGGTGCGGGCTGTCAGAAATAGTTGGTCCCCGAAGCAAATGATTAAGCCGGATTGGACTAACGAAGCGTTCAGGGCGTAATAAAAGTATGGATGATAAAAAGTTTAAAATAGAAAAAGCCAAAGCAAGAAAGCTTCGCCAGTCGCAGTGGTGGAAACAGAAAGTTCAATCTGGAATTTGTCATTATTGCGGAGGAAGTTTTTCTGCTGCTATGTTGACTATGGATCATATTGTACCTATTTCTCGAGGTGGAAAAAGCACACGAGGAAACCTTGTTCCTGCCTGCAAAAATTGTAATTCGAACAAAAAGTATTACACCCCAGCCGAAATTATTCTGAAAGAAAAACTCGATCAGGATGTTTGTTTTTAATTTTTTTAATTAATTTTAACCTCCTTGTAAAAATACAAAAAATGGAAATCCTTTTACACCACGATTATTTGATTCAGGCACTATCATCGAAAGATGAACTATCCGTTCTGGAACTTTGTCAAACAGGGCGCTGTAAGGGTTGGATAGCATCAACCACAATTCAAACTCTATGGCAGGGTTTGAAAAAAGATGAGAGAAGTAAAATTAAACCTCTTTTGGCACACCTGAGTGTGGTGACTCCAACGGCGCGGGAACTGGAAGATGCCTTGCAAGGGGATGATTTTGAAGAGAAATTGGCGCTAACCCTTAGTCAGTCTTGCGGATTCGATGCGATTGTTGCAACAACGCCGGAAAAATTCTCTAGTAATGAAGGGGTTGTGCTGACCGCTGACCAAGTGCAATCCAAAATCAATGGGCCTGTTGATTCCGTAAAAGAAGTAAAACTTCTGGATATATCTGCTTCCTACCATCAAATATTGAATGATGTGGAAGTGGAGATCGCTGATACTACGCGAACCGGACAGTTTATCTTGGGGGCAAAAGTTCTACAATTGGAAGAGAAAATTGCAGAATATTGTCAGACAAAATATGCGGTAGGTGTTTCTTCAGGAACTGACGCTTTGCTAATTGCATTAATGGCCGCTGGAATCGGGGATGGAGATGAAGTGATCACTTCCCCCTATACCTTTTTTGCAACAGCAGGGTCGATTGTACGGGCAGGGGCAAAACCGGTTTTTGCGGATATCAACGATGTTACTTTCAATATCAAGGTGGAACATATTGAAAGATGCATTACTCCGAAGACTAAGGCCATTATGCCAGTCCACTTGTATGGTCAATGCGCGGATATGGAACCTATAATGGAAGTGGCAAAAAAATATAATCTCGTTGTTATTGAAGATGCAGCTCAATCCATTGGTTCGGAATATAAAAATAAACGCGCAGGTTCGCTTGGAGACATGGGCTGCTTTTCTTTTTTTCCTGCAAAAAACCTGGGTGCATTTGGTGATGGAGGAATTGTCACAACGTCATCCGATGATCTATATGAAAAACTGAAGGTGCTTCGTGTGCATGGTTCAAAACCCAAGTACTACCATAAAAGTATAGGTGGAAATTTTCGTTTAGATGCTATCCAAGCCGGGGTCGTAAAAGCGAAATTAAGCTATCTTGAAGGCTGGACAGATAAACGACGGCAGAATGCAACAGTTTACAATCAATTATTACAGCAGAATGCTTTAACTCAGTATATTCAGTTGCCTCCAGAAGTTTTTCCACGTCATGTATTCAACCAATATGTCATTCGCGCAGGAAGTCGTAGGGATGAGTTACGCGCCTTTTTAAATGAAAATAAAATTGGCTGCGAAATATATTATCCAGTACCTCTTCATACGCAGGAATGTTTCCAGTCACTGGGGTACAAAAAAGGTGACTTCCCGGAATCTGAGAAAGCCGCCAACGAAACATTGGCCCTACCGATTTCGCATGAAATCACGCGACCGCAACAGGAATATATTGTGGAAAAAATCCGAAGGTTTTTTCTAGGAGAATAGTTCCCTCAAGGCTCCCGCCTTGACCTAATGCTGGCGAACTATAGTGAAAGGAGCAACCGCAAGAGAGGGCTTTATGGACTTCGACCTGTCGCCTCCCTCGCCAGAGGGTTAGAAAAGAGGGCGGGTTTCTTTTTCTTCGGCTTTTGGCCGGGGTGTGTGCACCTGACTTTCGCAGATCATAATGATATGGAAACCCAGTTTGCTTTGAATGGGCTCAGGTATAATAAATTTTTCCAATTTCATTATTTCATTTACAAGTTCCCGAGTGAGTATTTGTTCGGGAATGGGCATTGCCTTGTCGATCCAATCTAAATCTCCCCCCAGTTTTTTACTCTTGCAGGTGCTGTATTTTTTGGCGAGACGAATGAAAAACTTTTCCACCTTTTCCCAGTCATGAAAAGGCTTATCCGGATCATCAACTTCCTCTTTTGCCAGATCGGTCTGAAAATCTACGAGTATTTCCCAAATCATTTTTGCAGATTCCATGGAAGTTAGCCGAATGTTTCGAACACGGTGTTCCATCGGTTTATCTGTTGTGAAAGTTGTCTTTTTTGCGACAAAAACCTTTTTAATTTTGGGTTTGGGCTTGGCGGGAACTTTAGGTGCCTCGGCAACAGGTTTTGGCTCCTTAGCTGTTTTGTCTCGCTCGTATATAGTCTTTTCTGGCTCTTTGGGTTGTTCGGACATTATATTTATTCCAAGAAATTTAGTTTTTATTATACCTGCTTTTGCTAGGCATTCTTCCAGATAGATTCTAAAAAATTCAATACAGACCC
>JAJDBA010000131.1 GCA_029261675.1 Nitrospinaceae bacterium | reverse complement strand
GGGAGCCGAGTTTCAGGTTCTTTCTTTTACTGCTACGGGTGCGGGTGCGGGTCATATCCGCGATGTTCTTGAGCGAGAAAATCAATGGGGCCCGAAACCTCTTGCTGAAAGATGCGAAAAAGATGCGGCTATCATTGCTATGAAGCTATTGCATGTTGCCGCACAGATAGACAACAAACAGAAAAATGCAATTTCTAACGTCCAAATTTATCCTATTCTGGCTTCGGTAACAGAAAATGGTTATAAGTTTTGGAGCGAAGATCAATTGACCCGGCTGGATTCTATGTCCAGAGAGGAAAAATAGAAATGCTTGTAAAAAACAGTTATAAGTTCTGGAGTGAAGATCAATTGACTTGGCTGAAATCTGTCCAGAGAGGAGAATTAAAAAATGTTTGAAGAGCCGTATCGCTGGATGGAGGCGGTATCCACCCGTCATAACTACGTTCAGGAAAAACTAAAAATGGGTCAGCCTGTTATGGCGGTTCCATATAATGAAGGGTTGTTGATTTTCGGGTTTGCCCCGCAGCCAGGAAAAATTTTCGAAGTCTATGATCGCATTGCTCTTGGTGGCGTGGGACACCCTGCAGATGTAGAAAGGCTGCGAATGAATTTATTAGATATGGCTCACTTGGAGGGTTTCAACCGATCGGCACAAGATGTCACCTCGGCTCGCCTATTGCAGTTTGGTATTGCACCAGCACTCAAACAAAACTTTGAAGAAATTCAACGCGCCCCTTATATTATACGCATGCTACTCGTAGAACTAGATAATGAGGGAAAGCCCAATTTTTTCCGCATGAATTACGATGGTCATTGGGAAACTTTTAAAAATGGTACCGCCATTGCCGGAGAAGAAAAGGTGATGGACTGGTTACAAAAAGAAATCCAGAAACAGCCTTTTGCGACCTATTCTCTCGATCAGGCATTACAACAAGCTTGTAAATTATGGGATGAAAGCAGAAAACTGGAATCTGACGATGAAGCTAAAAAAGATATCCCTGAAACTTTGCAAGAAGCTTTTGATCAATGGTATCTTGAAGGAGCTGTGCTGACCGAAAAATCGGCGCGTAAAGCAATTTACCGTCCTCTTAGTAAAGACGAAATTGAAAGACTAAAGTCCTCAACAGTTTGATTATTCTATATACAATAGAAGAACAAAACAGGAGCCAATGAGATGGAAATGAACGATCCCTTAAGAAGGGAAGAAAAAAAAGAATCCAGTCCAGATCGTGATAAGTCAGGGCCCTCCAGCCCCGATACTTCTCGACCCGGAAGAGACAATTTGCTCAAGCGTATGAAAAAAGTTGACCCGAAACAATCCGAAAAATACAAGCAACGAACTGGCCAATGAAATTTCAATCCGAACCCAATACATCCGCAGGGGAATTTTTTGAGTTGTTGGAAAATTCCGGTTATCGCTGGCATGCAAAAATCGAAGGTGCTGCAAAGCAAAACGGATTCACGGTGCCACAGGGAACCACCGTTCTTGCATTTCATTTTAAAGACGGCGTTCTCGTTGCCGGTGACCGGCGGGCCACTGCAGGCAATAGCATCATGTATGAATTATGCGATAAGGTTATCCCCATTGACAGCCATACTCTGATGGCGATTGCAGGTGTGCCAGCAACGGCTTTTGAAATGGCTCGAGTTCTTTCCCATAACTTTGAGTATTATCGACGGTCTCAACTACAATCAATGAGTACCGAAGGTAAAATTCGCGCTCTCTCTAAACTTTTAAAAGAAAACGTTGGCATGGCAGTTCAAGGACTGGGCGTGGTCAGTCCCATATTCGCGATCTACGACCCAGCCATAAAAAAATCCAGAATTCATTTTTACGATATGCTGGGAGCTGACTTTCAAATTCGCACCCACACCGCAACCGGATCGGGATCACAAATTATTCGCGGCATTCTCGAACACGAAGATCTATGGGGAGAAAAACCGCTTGCAGAAAGAACCCGTGAACAGGCTATGACTCTAGCTATTCGACTTCTTCAAACCGCAGCTTTATTTGATTCCGCTACAGGCCAGGCTCGACCAGAAGATGATATTTTCCCCACTCTCGCAACCCTCACTGAGGAGGGATACCGATTTTTAGGTGACGATGAAACCGCGAAAATTTTCAAGACCTCCACGGAACGCGGTTAAAAATAATCTATGAAAAAAAGAATTTTTGGAATCGAAACGGAATATGGTCTGCTGGTTAAAGACAATAATGACAATGACTTTCGTCTCGACCCCATGGAGATTGCCAACAAGATAAAGAACCATATCTTTTCTAAAAATCTTGGCGTTCTCGATCTACATTATCGCGCCAACGACGAACCCCCCGGTAATGGTGGCTTCCTGCTTAATGGAGGCAGGCTTTATCTGGACATGGGGCATCTGGAATACGCATCACCGGAATGTTCCAACCTTGTCGACCTCATCACCTTCGACCGTGCAGGCGATACGCTTATTCAGGAAGCTGTGGAAGAATTAGGCTGGGCCGATAATGTGTCGTTCATAAAAAACAATGTTGATCTGGAAACCAACGCAACGTTCGGATGCCATGAAAATTATCTCGTCGGGCGAGGCTTCCCCTTCGATGAACGCGAAAACCTGAAACTGTTATCTTCATTTTTGACGACACGACAAATCTATTGTGGAGCCGGGAGAATTGGCTCCTGTGATCCACATCCGTTTCGCGATTGGGATGGTGTCTCGCCACAAGAGGTTCCAGACGAACAAGTTGATTTTCAGATTTCGCAACGTGCGGATCATATTCCCAACGAATTTTATCGATGGGTACAATACAACCGCGCCATCGTAAACACTCGCGATGAGCCGTTGTCCGACCCCAGCAAATACCGACGCATTCATCTTCTCGTTGGCGACTCCACTATGAGCGAGTTTGCTACGGCCATGAAAATGGGCACCACCACTCTGATACTTGAAATCATGCAACTGGGTGTAGCAAAAAAAGAATGGATCCTTGCTGATTCCGTTCAGTCCATGCGTTCTATTTCACGCGATCAAGAATTCAAGTGGAATGTGACCCTCGCTTCCGGTGCCCAATCTACCGCACTGGAATTGCAGCTTGATATGCTGGACACCTGTAAAAAACATCTCGCCGGGACAAACGCAGAAACAGACTGGATACTTGAAAATTGGGAATCGGTATTAACCGACCTGCCGAAAGGACCCGAAGCGGTATTAGGTCGGGTGGATTGGGCCAGCAAATATTGGATGCTCAGCGAATTTAAAAATGAAGAAAACCTGGACTGGCACGACCCTTGGCTAAAAAGTCTCGATCTCGAATACCACAACCTAAATAAAGAAAGCGGTTTGTTTTGGGGATTAGAAGCTAGTGGCGATGGCTATCGCAAAACCACAGATGCCGCAGTAGATCATGCAAAGTTCAATCCGCCACGTGGAACCCGCGCCCAAGGCCGTGGTGAACTCATCAAACTGTTGATCAACAAACACTCGCATATGAGCTACCTGATCGACTGGATTGGATTCCGTCTCAACAAAACGGATGATCCTTTTCTGATGCTTGATCCATTTATTACCTACAAAGAAGATGTCATCGAGCATATGAAACAATTTGAATCTGGTTATTCACCTGCTAGTGAAAATGCAGAAGATAAACCCTTTCGAGAATCGCACAAGAAAGGGCATGATGAATAGCGATTGTCTGTTTTGCAAAATCAGCGCCGGGTCTATTCCATCAGAAAAGGTTTATGAGTCTGACACGTTGTTTGCTTTTAACGATATCAATCCCCAAGCACCCACTCATATTCTGATTGTCCCGCGTGCCCACCACGCCACTTTGTTGGATGTAGAAAAAGCCGACCATGAAGTAATAGGCTCTATCATCTCTGTTGCCAATCAATTAGCAATAGAACGAGGACTGGACAAATCTGGCTATCGGCTTGTGGTAAACTGTGGAGAAGGAGCCGGACAATCCGTTTTCCATATTCATTTTCACCTTTTGGGCGGTCGCCCTATGCAATGGCCGCCAGGCTAAACTCATGGTCAGCGCAGAACAACTCTACGAAAAACTCAAAGATATCCATGTTGGCAATCCCATTTGCCAGTTCACAAAAGAGAACTGTGAACTGCTGCTCCCAACTATTGAGCGCATTGAAAAACTCAAGCGCGAAAAAAATGCCATTATCCTGGTGCACAATTATGTTGCGCCGCAAATTTTTTACAGCGTTGCCGATTTTACAGGGGACTCATACGGGCTGTCTAAGAATGCAAAAGAATCCGATGCCGATGTCATCGTTTTTTCCGCAGTGAGGTTCATGGCAGAGACCGCTAAAATACTCAATCCCGAAAAAATAGTGCTCGACCCAAATCCGAATGGAGGTTGTTCACTAGCCGACGGTATCACCGAATCCGATGTTATTAAATTACGGCAACAGTTTCCCGATCATACTTTTGTCTGCTACATCAACACCACCGCAGCGGTAAAAGCGCAATGCGATGTTTGCGTCACATCGTCCAATGTTTATAAAATCATAGAAAAAATACCGAATGATAAAATTTATTTTCTCCCTGACAAATTGATGGGGGAAAACGTAATCCAAAATCTTAAAGCAAAGGGCGTTAATAAAAATATAGAGCTATGGGATGGAACCTGCTACGTCCACGAAGAATATCAACCTGAAAGTATCGATCAGGTGCGACGAAATTTTGAAGATGTCGAAATTCTTGTCCACCCCGAGTGCAGTTCAGCGGTAGTCAACAAAGCTGACTATGTCGGTAGCACCAGCCAGATGCTCAACCATGTACGCGAATCTGAACGAGACTCTTTCTTCCTGCTCACTGAGTGTGGGTTGACCGGAGTCCTGCAATCCGAATTCCCCCAGAAAACTTTCGCAGGCAGTTGCACGATGTGCAAATATATGAAATCCAATTCCTTGGAAGACATATTGAACGTCCTCGAAAACCCAAGTCCACAAAACATCATCGAAATAGCCCCAGAAACGCAAAAACGTGCCCTACAATGCGTGAATCGCATGTTTGACTACTCCGACCACTAGCATGAATCAACACCTGCAAGCCTAAAAATAGACTTTCTAGTATCCCCGCCCTGTCACAAACCCCTTGTTTTTTCGAGGTCTATAATGCCTTTCAAATAAAGGCTTAAGTCATTTTTTTCAACCGCCGATAAGATAATACAGGGCATGGATAGCCCGCATTTAAACATCTTTTCGGTGGAGGATGACTCAATGGTTGAAGGAACTGGTAGCATAGGACAAAGCGTCTTAAACAAGCTTACCCAACGAACACAGCAAAATTTTAAACTAGCAGACACGAATGAATCCGGTGGGCTAGATAAAAACGAAGTTCAAGTCCGAGCAGAAAAAACAGGACAGGGACAAAAATTAATCGATAATTTTGAGTCCATTGACACGGATGGAAACGGTGAACTGACGCAAACGGAATTGCAAGCGTTTCGCCAGGCACAAGGCGGCAGGAATCCGGAACAGTTATTGAGTCAACTACAAAGTATTTTTGAACAATCAGGAATTAACACAGGTAGCATCGTAGATTTCTTGAGCAATCAAACATCTCAGGATAATTCACTGAATTCACTCCTACGTGACACCACCAACCTCGATGCGTTGGTTGAGTCGCGGGTGAATGAAATTTTCACTTCAGCAGGCATAACAGGTGTAGCCCCTGAAGACTTGACCTCACAAATTTCAACAATCATTTAAATCATCACAACTACCTCCCTCTAGCGAGGGAGGTAATAGGTCAATTCCCTATTTCCCAGAAATACTCTTCAAGCATGTGAACAGGAAAGCTTTACTCCTTTTCTAGAAGCAAAACAATTCCTGTTCGTTCACAACCGCCATGACCTATCACCAGCGGCGGTTCGCCGCTAGAAGAGGCCTTTTACGGCGTTGCCAATATCTTCAGCTTTCCCATCCAGAAGTTTTTCAGGATCGCCAATGCCTTTTTCAAGTTGCCCTTTTAGATCTTTTGCGACTCCTTCAATGGCTTTTTTCGCTTGATCGAGACCAAGAGTGCCGACGGCTTTATCGATATTCTGCCGGAGAGAGGTGATAATTTTATTTGTGACTTCTCCAGGGGTAGCACCGCCCTTATCTTTCCCTATATCATTCAAGGTCAAACCTGGCAGACTCACTGACAAAGCCTTGCCATTCAAGAAAGAAGCGCTGACGTTGATCTTGCCATCACGAACAATGAGCTTCTCGATAATGAGTTTTTTCTGCTTTTTATCAGACGATTCTTCCACTTCCTTTTTTTCATAAGGATCCGTTTTTGAAGGTGTTGAATAAGAATCGACATTTCGTTTGATCGCATCGATATTACTGCCATTGGCACCCACTTCGTAGGTGATTTCTGGGCCCGCTATAACAATTTCTTTTATCACTACCGTATCTTTTGTGACACTGGCTATATCAAGAGTCAGACTGACTTCTGAAAACTCGAATGCACTAGGGGTCTTAAAAGGTTTCGGATTCGTCACCTTCAGACCATGTAATGAACCTTTCCCCGTGGTCGCTGATATCACCGTTTTATCCAGGCTGACTTCTGTCTTCGTAATTTCAGAACCAAAATGCTCAACGGCTTCGGTGATGATAGAGTCGAGCGATGAGAATAGAAGGAACGCCAACATCACACCGACAACTCCCAATACCCCACCAATAATTATAAATTTCTTCATATTGAAACCTCTTTAAAGTTATTCTTTTTCATTTTTAATACATCTTCTTAAAAATGATCGGGAGGATGATTGCCAGCATGACTACCATGCCAATAAAATGTTCCCAGCTTTGAAACATACATATCCCCTAATCTAGTCGCCTTATATGCCCAACTATTTTGGCCCTGTCATTTTTTCTGGCCTTACTTTTTCATCGAACTCTTCAGCAGTCAACAATCCCAATGCCACGGCAGATTCTTTCAAAGTCGTATTTTCCTGATACGCTTTTTTAGCAACCTTTGCGGCATTGTCGTAACCAATATGCGGATTGAGTGCGGTGACCAACATGAGCGATCCATTGAGGTGTTTTTCAATTTGCACTTTGTTTGGCTCGATTCCAACGACACAATGATCGTTGAACGACTTGCATGAATCGGCGAGAAGACGAATGGATTGCAACAAGTTATAAATCATTACTGGCTTGAATTCGTTTAGCTCAAAATTTCCCGATGAGCCACCAACGTTGATCGCGGTATCATTGCCGATTACCTGCGCAGCTACCATGGTCATTGCTTCCGACTGTGTCGGGTTCACCTTGCCAGGCATGATTGAGCTACCGGGTTCGTTTGCGGGTAAAGTGATCTCGCCGATACCACACCGAGGTCCAGACC
>JAJDBA010000130.1 GCA_029261675.1 Nitrospinaceae bacterium | reverse complement strand
TTAAAAAAGAGATATACCCTATCATTCACTTTTTAAAGCTGTCAAGATTAAACTGGTATTAAATTTTTCCGGAGCAAACAATGGACTTAGAAAAAATTAAGGAAAAGGCAGGACCCCTGATTTATATCGGAACCGTAGTTTTTTGTCTATGGTTCTTTTATTGGTTTGCATCCGTGTGGCGCTAATTTATTGGATAAAGTCTTAATACAACCTTAGGGGGAGTGTAACGAAATATGAATGATTTTACGGCAGACGAGCAGAAAAAGTTTATTACAGGAAAATCAATTATCTGGTTTATAATTGCTCTTGTATGTATGGCCGGTTATTATTTTTTGATTAACATCGGGCTGATGAAAGTACAAGGACTCGACTTCTTTTATTTGTGGAGTAGTGGTTCTGGTGGTGCTACAGGTCACTAAAGTCTGATTCAAAACAAATTAAAAATGACAAGCTCTTAGGGCTTGTCATTTTTTTTTGCCTTTTTTAACACTTCAATCTATCAAGCCATGAAGGGTAACCCGACCTGCCGCATTTTACTTTTTCGTCACGGTGAAACTGCAAATTCAAAAGAAGTTTGCTTTAATGGTCACTATGACGTGGGACTCTCAAAGAGAGGTCAGGAACAATTTCAGCATTGGGCTGAGTTATTAAAACGGCAAAGCTTCAAGGCGGTTTACTCCAGCGATTTACAACGGACTCGCAACAGTGCTCAATTTATTGGCCAACAACACGGGCTGGAACCGATACCTTATTCTGAGTTGCGTGAGCTCTCTTTTGGAACCTGGGAGGGAATGAGTGTCTCGGATGTAGAACGAACTTATCCCGGCCAAATGAAAGAAAGAATGAAAAGCGTTGCAGCTTTCCAGGCCGATGGTGGCGAAACTTATCCGCAGCTTCAGGCCCGGGTTATTCCTAAGTTTGAGGAAATTGTAGCCCGTCACCCAAATGACCAGATAGCCATGGTATGTCACGGCGGTGTCAACCGTGTCATCCTCGGGCATTTGCTTGGCATCCCAATAGATAAAATTTTCCGCATTCATCAAGACTATGCCGCCCTAAATGTTATCCAATATTACGATCAAGAACCGGTTATTGAGTATATTGGTAACGCAGAGTTATTCTCCCTGGAAAAAGATGAGATTAAAACTGCCATTCAGTAAGGAAGGCTTAATTTGAGTTTTCTCGTAAAAATAAGAAATGCAGATGTATATGTGGGAGGGAACAAGGTTTTAAATTCCTTATCCTGGTCCATGGGCGAAAAAGAAAATTGGGCGATTATCGGAAATAATGGTTCGGGTAAGACCACCTTTATGAAGTTGATTTTTGGCGAACTCATCCCGGTATATGGAGGAGAAGTGCAATGGTTCGGCAACAAGGAGCGCATACCTCTTGCCGAAGTGAGGGAAAAGATAGGTTATGTTTCCGCAGAATACCAAACGAATTATGATCGACCTGCACTCGGATGGGAAGTAGTGGCTTCTGGGCATTTTTCTTCTATTGGTTTGCACGAAGAGGTGACCCAAAAGCAAAAAGAAGCAGCATTTGATTCGATGGAATTTCTTGGCATTCAATATTTAAGTCAAACTCCTTATCGCCAAATGTCTTATGGAGAGGCGAGACGCGTGCTTTTGGCTCGCGCAATGGTCCACCGCACCCGCTTGATGATTCTTGATGAGCCTTGTGCAGGATTGGATATCCCCACTAGGGAAAACTTCCTAGAGTCCCTGGAAAAATTGTCGCGCAAGCGAACACGTATGATCTATGTTACGCATCGAATTGAAGAGATCATGCCTTGTTTCACACACGTTCTTTATCTGAAAAATGGAGAAATTTTCAAACAAGGTAGGAAAGAAGCCATGATGAATTCAGAAACGCTTTCTAATGCACTCGATTATCCCCTCACTGTCCAAGAAAACTCCAACCGCTACTACGCGACAAGCTGCCAATAAGTCGATACCTGTCAGCGTGATGCTGGACTCAAAGGTCAATACCCCAATTATCATTGTCCTTCTAGATTGAGATTTGTGATAATATCCTGCTATGTCATTGGGAGAATTTGAGTATGCGAGTTATGGCGGTGATATTTCTAGTAGTAGGACTAGCATCAAATGCTTGGTCGTTGGATGCCGAGCAATGGTTTCTGAATGGAAACAGGCTCAGTTCTGAAGGTAGTTTTGAGGAAGCAGCCAAGGCTTACCAAAAATCGATAGACCAGAATCCGCTGGCACCGGTAGCGTATTATAATCTGGGGATAGCCTATAAAAACCTACGGCAACTGGATAAAGCTGCAAAATCTCTTGAAAAGGCAGTAGAGCTGGCACCCACTAATTTAGATATTCGTCTCACCTTGGGGAATGTTTATAATATGCAGGAGCGCTGGAAAGATGCGATTGGCCAGCTCAATATAGTTGTTCACAGGCAACAAAATGATGCTCAGGCGCATGGCAACCTCGGCTGGGCATATTACAATTATAAAGACGGGCCTCCCTTCAAACAGATGGTAATTTTGAATCTTTCCAAAGCTGTAGAATTGTTTGAGCAGCAGAACCAACTGAAGGCGGCAGAGTCAACACGAAAAATTCTGGAAGAAGCTAAGTTGAAATTTGGCTATCAGGCAGCCACACCCTAAATAGAATCAACTATTTTTTGCAAAGAGGACGTAAATGGGAAATTCGATAAAAGTCAGAGCAACTCGCAACGAAGGCACATTAATGTTTGCGGTCAAGGATGCATTATTACCCTACGGTAAAAGTATCCCTGTTTCACAACCTGGGGCGGCGAAGCTTCACCCTGTAGCTGAGGCCCTGCTGGCTGTGCCCGGAGTGGACAGTGCCTGGATCATGGGTAACGAAATCATGGTCACGAAAAAAGTGGATGAAAGGTGGGCCACTGTGAAATCTCGTGTTATTGAAGCCATACGCAGCACCTTACTAAAATCCTGAAAAACCCCCATTGTAAATAGAAAAAGAAAAAGGGCCTGACCAAATGGTCAAGCCCTTTTACCTGAAAATGGATCTTAGAGGACTCCGCAAACTAAGCGGGGTATCCTGAGATAGTTATTTGGGTACAACGTTTGTAGCTTGTGGTCCTTTTTGGCCCATACCTTCCTCAAACTCGACTGCTTGACCTTCCGTAAGAGTTTTAAATCCTTCTCCCTGAATTTCAGAGAAATGAACAAAAAGATCTTTTCCACTTTCGGATTCGATGAATCCGTAACCCTTACCTTCGTTAAACCATTTTACTGTTCCTGCTGCCATAATAATACTCTCCTACAATTTTGTTAGATAGAGAATGTATTGCCAGAAAATCTGGGTAACGTATCTCGTTTAAATGGGGTTGGCGTGATGCAAGAACTTTTAGAGAACTACTTCGCAGAAAAAAACCAAACTATTATTTCAGGTCTGACTTGGGCGAGAAACTAGAAGGAATAAACTTACATTTACTAAACAACCCTTACTTTCCTAAAGAGGGTAACATGAATGTGGATTAGA
>JAJDBA010000129.1 GCA_029261675.1 Nitrospinaceae bacterium | reverse complement strand
AGGGTTGATTGCTGGCGACTTTCACCTTCAACAAAACGCTTCATTAATCTCCTCGCCTCTATTACGATAGCAATGTAATAAATATAACATTGCTTAATAATATTGACGACTCTGCGTTTTCACACAGTCTGGGCCAAAAGCTGCCAATTAATAAAACCATTAGTATTCATATTGGACCATTATCTCAGCTCTTGCAATGCATCAGCTCGATTTCATATTTATCCGGGTCTTCGGTAAATATGAACTTGGTCCCATTTGAAGTCTCTATAGGGCCTTCTGTGATAGGAACACCTGCCGCATTGAGTTTGTCGATACACACTTCCAGATCATCCACTTCAAAAGCGAGATGAACCAAATCTTCCGGAACATGGACCGACCCTGAATTGGGGAAAGAACATAACTCTAATTCACAATCCATTCCCGGAAACTTCAGGAACACCAATTTGGAGCCACGCGGTGAAGTTTTCTGCTCTATCACTTCCATCCCCAGAACATCCTGATAAAAAGAAATCGATTTATCCATGTCAGAAACTCGGAACCGTGTGTGCAAGTATTTTTTTATCATGACTTATAATCGAATTGAACAACGGGCTGATACTTATCCATTTGTTCTTTAATCAAGACCACCAGTTCTTTCAATCTTTCTTCATTAACAGCCTCAAATCGCAATACCAGAATAGCCTGCGTATTTGAAGCGCGTATCAAAGCCCAACCGCCATCAAAGTTGACGCGTACGCCATCGATGTCGATAACATCATATTTTGCTCTGAAAATTTCTGTTAGCTCGCGGACAATTTCAAATTTCTTGTCATCAGGGCAATCGATTCGAATCTCAGGAGTAGAAGCGGTCTTTGGCAGGTCAGCGAGCATTTCAGAAACCTTTTGCTTCGATTCCGCTACAATTTGAAGGATGCGGCAAGCTGCGAAAACAGCATCATCAAAACCATAGTAATTGTCGGCAAAGCATATGTGACCACTCATTTCCCCAGCCAATAAAGCACCTGTTTCACGCATTTTATTTTTAATCAAAGAGTGCCCGGCCGCCGCCATGACAGGAACTCCACCATGGTTTTCGATATCTTGATAAAGATTCTGCGAACATTTTACTTCCCCCACAATGGTAGCTCCTGGATTTCGAGAGAGGATGTCGCGAGCAAAAATGGTGAGCAGTTGGTCTCCCCATAAGATGTTGCCTTTTTCATCGACAACACCGATCCGGTCTGCATCACCATCGAATCCGATACCGAGTTCTGCATTTTCAGAACGAACTTTTGCAATCAAGTGAGTCAAGTGTTCCGTAACTGTAGGGTCTGGATGATGATTCGGAAAGGTCCCATCAGGTTCGCTGAACAGTTCGACAGGGGTTTGTCCTAACTTTCTTAACAGATCTGGCCCAACAATTCCAAAGCAGCCGTTACCGCCATCAACCACTACTTTTACGTTTCGCGATATCTTTAAAATGGAACCTATCTTTTCCATATAATCGCCCAGCACTTCTTGCTGTGTTGTATTACCAGCGCCTGCTTCAAAATCGTTTGCTTCAATCAACCTTTTCAGTTCCTGTACTTTTTCGCCATACAGACTGTGTACGCCTTGGCTGATTTTGAATCCATTGTACTCCGGTGGATTGTGACTCCCTGTAATCATAACCCCGCCATCGGCTTTAAAATGATGCAGAGCAAAATACGTCACGGGTGTAGGCACCATTCCGATATCGATAACATCGCATCCCGTCGAGTTTAAGGCTTGG
The DNA here is from genome assembly GCA_029261675.1 of Nitrospinaceae bacterium. Taxonomy (GTDB): domain Bacteria; phylum Nitrospinota; class Nitrospinia; order Nitrospinales; family VA-1; genus UBA8687. The sequence goes on along the minus strand of JAJDBA010000129.1, from coordinate 5,839 downwards.
GAAAGAATGTCTCGAAATTCAATCGAACTCGAACGCACATCTCTGCCGACAACCATTGTTCTTCCACCGCCTCTTCGGATATAGGTTCCAATGGCTTTACCAATACTTGCTACAGATTCTGCGGTGAGATCTTGGCCCACAATTCCGCGGATATCATATTCTCGAAAAATTTGTGGGTTAATAGAAGAAGTCATAATTATTTTCCGTTAAAATTTTGTATTTAGGAGGCAGGATCGCTAAACGTTTCTTCGTTTTGTTCTGTTTCTGTCGGTTTTTTAATCAGCGTGCTGGTCACCTCAAAAGTTTTTCCTTCACGCAATATTTTCAAGTCGATAGTTTGCCCTGGAGCCAAGGCCAATAGTTTACGACGAAAGATAACAAAATTATCGATAGGGTGATGGTTGAACTCCACAATGATATCTTTTTCCTTCAACCCTGATATCTCTGCGGGACTTCCCTTCTCCACGCCCCTTACTATAAGCCCATCAGAACTGTCGAGTTCTAATTCAGCAGCTTCTTCATTGGAAATAGGTGTTGCACTGGCACCAAACCATCCTCGCTCATCTTCGCCAATAATCAGCATACCCATGACTTCTTTCACGGTATTGATGGGAATAGCAAAACCTATCAATTGTGCTTGCTGAATAATCGCAGTATTGATTCCAACAACTTCACCATGAAGATTTATTAATGGCCCCCCACTACTTCCGGGATTGATAGCCGAATCGGTTTGAAGGTAATTAACGAATCGATCTTTGGGGTGTGGCGATGTTCTCTCTTTGGCACTGATTAATCCTGATGTGACAGAATGTTGAAATCCTAATGGATTCCCCATTGCCAAAACAACTTCTCCCATTTGCAGTGCATCCGAATCACCAAAAGGAAGAACATTGGGTAAGAAATCCGGATCGATTTTTATTAGTGCTGTGTCTGACAATCGATCAATGCCTATAATTTGCGCAGGATATTCTTTTTGCTTTTCCGATAGAACCACACGAATATCAACTGCGTTAGAAATAACATGAGCATTAGTTAAAATATAACCCTGTTCATTGATTAGAAATCCAGAACCCAGACTGAGCCCTTCTGAATTAAATGGGACGGGAACCTGAAAGGGTACAAAATCAAGAATGCTCGATACAATAGGGATATTAAACGGCAATAAGCTGTTTGGATCGATTCCAATTTTTGCATCTTTTTCTTCAAGCCTTACCGTATAGATATTGACCACCGCCGATTTGACGGATTGTGAAATACGAGCAAAGGTCTGATTGTCTATGGCGATAGGGTCCCGGTCTATACTTTCCTCAACATCGTCCAACCGCGTCCAAAAGTTTTCCAGATTAATATCTTCAATGGAAATATCCTGAAACCGTTTGTCAAATATAGGAGCATCTTTATTGACGAGAACTTTGTTAGCCTGCTGTGCTGTTTGAGAAACCGAACAGCCTTGGTTTACAATACAAAGTATTGCCACCAAATATATAAGCCAACAAGAGTATTTGGAAGAATGCCGCATTAGAAAGGGTTCCGCGTTACACCGCCGTCAACCGTGAAGTTTGTTGCCGTGATCCATGAAGACTGCTCGGAAGCAAGGAACAAAGCCAGTCCGGTTAAATCTTCCGGCATTCCCATTCTCTTCAAAGGAATGGATTCACCCGTCTGTTCCATAATATTTTTTTTTGCCTCTTCAATAGAAGACGCATCCCCTCCCGCTGCGGCTTCCTGCTCCCAGGATCGACTCCATACAGGGCCAGGCGAGATCGTGTTGACGCAGATTCCATTTTCAGCGAGAGTTTGCGCCAAGGAAACCGTTAGATTTGATAGCGCCGCCTTCATTGCATTGTAGTGCGGAAAAATTTCCTGGGGATGAGATGCAGCCACCGATGAAATATTTATGATACGCGGGCAAGAAGATTTTCTTAACGCGGGGATACTCATTCGGCACAAGCGAACCGCTGACATCAAGTTTATTTGGAAAGAGTTCTCCCAATCTTCATCAGAAACTTCAAAAAAGTTTCCAAGCTTCAGAACTGCGCCGACATTGTTAACAAGAACATCGACGCCGTCAAAAGCCTCTTGCACCTTATCAAAAAATGCACGAACACCTTCGGCGGTAGAAAGGTCGGCTGCGAAAAAAATATGACCCGCCCCCTCTATCTCTTTTGCAAGAGAATCCAGCCGTTCGGCACCACGTGAGCAACCCGCAACCTGCGCCCCTTCTTTTGCAAAAGCTAAGGCAAGGGCCTTGCCAATACCATCTGCGGCACCAGTCACAATTACTTTTCGGTTTTTCAATGAGGGCAATTTAAAACTTTCGATCGTTAGTACAGTGGGACAGAAGAGTCAATCTTTTCCGACCATTCATTGATGCCACCGCGCATGCTTTTCAGATTTGTGAATCCCATTTCCTGAAGTGCCTTGGCAGCCTTCATAGAACGTACCCCTGCCTTACAATGCAGAACAATTTCTTCATCGGGCTTCAACCCATTTAGTTTCGCCGGATCTTTTGCTTCTATATCCCCAAGTGGAATCAGAATGGCTCCGCCAATTTTGCAAATATCGTATTCTGAAGGTTCCCGCACATCGATCAGCCTGAATGCCTGCTTGTTATCCAGCATCTGCTTGACCTGCTCAACTCCAATTTCCATTTCATCATCTTCTGGAGATGCCTCAACGGGAACGATGCCGCAAAATTCTTCATAGTCGATCAACTCTGTAATCGTCGGATTATCACCACAAATAGGACAGTTCTTATCCTTCTGAAGTTTCATCTCCCTGAACTTCATACCCAAGGCATCGAACAATAACAAACGGCCTACCAAGGTGTCGCCTTTTCCAATAATCATTTTCACAGCCTCATTGGCTTGAAGGAGACCCACAATTCCGGGAAGAATTCCTATCACACCCCCTTCTGCGCAACTGGGTACCAATCCTGGTGGCGGTGGCTCAGGGAACAAACATCGATAACAGGGACCGACTCTGGAATCAAACACCGAAGCCTGACCTTCAAATCTCAATATGCATCCATAGATATAAGGTTTTTTCAACAACACACAAGCATCGCTCGCAAGATAACGTGTCGGAAAATTATCTGTGCCATCGATGATAATGTCGTAGTCCTTAAAAATATCCATTACATTTTCAGACGACAACCTCACATTATATGTTTTGACATCAATGCTCGAATTCATATCGGCAATTCGGTCTTTTGCGGAATCGACTTTTAGCTTTCCCACCGTTGATTCGCCATGAATCACCTGCCTTTGCAGGTTGCTTAAATCCACCACATCGAAATCAATCAACCCTAAAGTTCCGACTCCCGCCGCAGCTAAATACAGTGCCAGTGGAGAACCCAGCCCCCCGGTGCCAATCAATAGAACTTTCGAGTTACAAATTTTTTCCTGCCCTTCAACCCCTACTTCTGGCAACAATAGATGCCGACTATAACGATTGATTTGATCTGTATTTAAAGCCATAACTGATATTCCTGTAAAAACGATTAATCTTTATATGTACCTATTAGACACTATTTTATCAAAAAAGATTCGCATGTACCATAGGAGGTAAACTCTTACCTTAATAGACTATTTCAATGAAAATCGTTAAAGGTGGACTCAAATCCAGCAATAGAACCTTCGATGACTGAATCGGGTAGGCAATAGGAGATACGAAAATAGCCGGGACTGCCAAAACCACGGCCAGGCACCACCAATACCTTTTTCTCTGCCAGTTTTTTTACGAACTCCACTTCGTCATCAATCGGTGATTTCGGAAAGAAATAAAACGCACCTTGTGGTTTCACCACATCGTAACCAATACGAGTCAGTTCTCCATACAAGAAATCACGTTTTTTTTTGTATTGCTCCACATCCACCGTCACCCCTTGCACATTTTTAACCACACGCTGGATCAAAGCCGGAGCATTTACGAATCCCAATACCCGGTTTGAAAAAATCAATCCTGCCATCAGGTTATCAGCATCTTCACATTTTGGGTGCACCGCCACAAATCCGATTCTCTCTCCCGGCAGGGCAATGTCTTTTGAGTGCGAGGTAATGTAAATACTGTTCTCATAGAGTTCAAGAATGTTCACGGCTTCCACCCCATCAAAAGTTATTTTTTGATAAGGATCGTCTGAGATCAAATAAACCATTTTTCCGGTTTCTTCAGAATGCACCTTCAATATTTCAGCTAATTGTTTCAACTCTTCACGCGAATAAACCACACCAGTGGGATTGTTAGGCGAATTGACAATCACCGCCTTGGTTTTTTCACTGAGAGCGCCTTTTAAAGCATCCATATCAAGAGTGAAATCATCATGCGTTTTCACAGCTACGGCTTTACCGCCATGATTATCAGCATAGAAAAGGTATTCCACAAAATAAGGAGCAAAAATCAGGACTTCATCGCCACTATCCAACAGAGTTTTGAGGGTGATGTTCAACCCCCCAGCGGCTCCACAAACCATCACCAGATCATTTGCAGATAGCGACATCTTACATTCACTAGAAAGTGTTTTCGCTATTGCTTCCCTCACCTCCTGAAGTCCCGCGTTTGGCATATAACGGTGAAGCCCAGGGGAAGTATCCTTTGCGGCTTGGACCAGAGCGGCCTGCACTTCACCAGGGGGTTCGATGACCGGATTGCCCAATGAAAGATCAAAAACATTTTCTTCACCGAACTGTTTTTTAAGCCGGATACCCTCTTCAAACATCTTCCTGATCCAGGAAGACTTTTCCATAAAACCGCTCACTTTTTCTGAAATAGCCATTCTTCAATTCCTGACAACAAAATAGGTCAATTAATTATTAAATAAAAACTCACACCCTTATTATAATCTGCGGTAAGGTTCAACGGCACAATTTTATTATTAAATGATATTCAACCATGGCGATTATCCAATTTATTGATGTCCATAAATCTTACCTAAGTGGAGCCGCACCTGTAACAGCATTGCAGGGTGTGAACCTGAGTTTCGAGGCTGGAGACTTTGTCACCATCATGGGCCCCAGTGGCGGCGGGAAAACCACTTTGCTGAACTTGCTCGCAGGACTAGACCTGCCTGACATGGGACAAATATTTTTACAGGACCGAAAGGTATCCGATCTTTCTGATCATGACCTGACATTATTACGACGAAAAGAAATTGGCTTCGTTTTCCAGTTTTTCAATCTGATGCCGACCCTGACAATTCAGGAAAATGTGGAACTTCCTCTACTTCTAGCGCACTCATCGAAAACACAAGGCAGTCGCGTGCAAACACTTCTGGAGTATGTCGGACTCTGGGATCGCGCCCAATCTTTCCCCGCAGAACTGTCGGGCGGCGAGATGCAGCGCGTTGCCATCGCCCGAGCTTTAGTGCATCAACCTGTGATCCTTTTAGCCGATGAACCTACAGGCAACCTCGACTCGGAAAACGGACAAAAAATCATTGAACTGATGCAACGTGCCGCATCTGATTTTAATACAACTGTCATCCTTGTCACCCATAATCCCCAAATCGCCGCCTGCGGCAACAAACATTTTGAAATCCGCGATGGGAAACTAACCCCCATTTCATCGTGAGCTTTCTTTATTACTTCAAAGATTTATTCATAGCTCTCATTCTGCGTCCCCTGATACGCGATCCATTTCGCACGGCTATCACCATTTTTGGAGTGGCTGTCGGCGTCGCGGTTTTTCTCAGCATACAACTTGCCAATCAACAAACCATGATGTCATTCACCGAAAGCGTCGATCTGGTTCTCGGACGCGCAGATGCTGTCATCCGGGTAGAAGGCATAGATTTTGACGAAACTCATTTAAAAAAACTCCACACATTGCGAAAAGAAATTAA
>JAJDBA010000128.1 GCA_029261675.1 Nitrospinaceae bacterium | reverse complement strand
GAATCCATTCCTGAGAGCGTGGGGTAAGGTTCAAAAGAGTGTAGCCCGGTCATTATAGCAAAAAAGTTCTGAAAAAATAATAATTTATAGCCACAAACGAAATTGACAGCGGTTGGGGACTATGTTAAATTTCGCTCTTTTGTTAGCAAATCCAGTACTGGGACGGTAGCTCAGTCGGTAGAGCAGAGGACTGAAAATCCTCGTGTCGGCGGTTCGATTCCGTCCCGTCCCACCACTTTACTGGAAAGCGGCTTTTTGTAGCCCCAAAGCCCTTCATTGCTAAATATACAAAACTGGTTTGTTGTCATACCGAGCCAGCCCCCCCGTAGAACGTAATTTCTTGCGTTTTATGGTTTTCTCTTCAGCTAAAAGCCTTACAAACCGTTAAAATTCAATATCAAACTGGAACATGATTGTGACAACAATCTCTATGGATTTACCATAAAGTAAGATATGGAAATTGGAAGGCCTATATGAATTTTCCATATGCTATAATTCATTATTCCGAAAATAGAAAAAATGACTCCATAGAGGCTCAAATTGGCAGATACAGAAGACAAGAAATCTGGCATTCGTTCTGAAGAAAATTATATAAAACGAATTGCTGAGTTGGAAAAAGCCAACAAAGATCTCATCGATGCTAATCGGGCCAAGTCGGCATTTTTGGCGAACATGAGCCATGAGCTTCGCACCCCCCTCAATGCCATCATCGGTTACAGCGAACTCCTTGAAGAAGTCGCCGATGAATTGGAGATTGAAAAAGAAATAGGCCCGGATATAAATAAAATTCATTCTTCCGGAAAACATCTGCTGGCGATCATCAACGACATCCTTGACCTTTCAAAAATTGAGGCCGGGAAAATGGAATTTTTCAGCCAAAACTGTGATTTGGAAAGCCTAGCCAATGAAGTCAGCCATACCCTACAACCTGTTATCGATAAAAACTCTAATACTCTCAAAATAAATCTTGAAAAAGATCTGGGCTCAATTTCTGTAGATATAACGCGATTGCGCCAGGTTTTATTTAATCTATTAAGCAATGCCTGCAAGTTTACTGAAAAAGGTGAAATTACTTTTACTATTGGCCGTAAAACAATCCGCGAGTTGGACTGGGTCAATTTTACCATTTCCGACACAGGGATTGGGATGGATACCGACCAGGTTGACAAATTGTTCAAAAGTTTTTCTCAGGTTCACTCGGACAACATTCAAAAATATGGGGGAACAGGACTGGGCCTGGCGATCACCAAACGTATTTGCGAAATGATGGGTGGAGATATTTTTGTAGAAAGCAAACCTGCTGAAGGCTCGACCTTTTCTGTTCATTTGCCTGCTGTAATGCCTACACCAGAAATCACAACTAAATCTCTGCCGAGCATTCCAAAGTCTGTCAAAGACTCCTCTGAATCCGATTCCGAACCTCAAGAAAATATAATTCTCGTCATCGACGATGACCCGATGATCCACAATCAGATGAAACGGACTTTTGAGAAGGAAGGCTATAAAATTGTTTGCGCTTCTGATGGTGAAGAAGGGCTTAATCTAGCTCGAAAACTTCACCCTACATTGATCACTCTCGACGTATTGATGCCTGGAATGGACGGCTGGACGGTATTGACAAAATTAAAAGACGACCCAGAGGTTGCAAATATCCCGGTTTTTGTCATCTCCATGGTAGATGAAGAAAATAAGGGCTACACCTTGGGCGCATCAGAATATCTTACCAAGCCCATCGACCGCACCCGACTTCATATTCTTATGAAAAAGTATCGTTGGGACTCCGGCTCAGCCCTTGTTGTTGAAGATGATCCCGGAACTCGTAAATTACTCTGCTCCATGTTGGAAGAGTATGGCCTCAATGTTCAAGAAGCAGGAAATGGAAAAATCGCACTTGAAAGAGTCCAGGAGAAAACGCCGGGAGTTATTTTCCTCGACCTGATGATGCCCGAAATGGATGGCTTCGAATTCATTGAAGAGTTGAAGAAAAACCCTGAGCATCGGCCCATTCCCATTGTGGTAGTCACCTCAAAGGATCTAACACATGCAGACCGAGTGCGTCTGAATGGAGGAGTCGCAAAGTTAATTGAGAAAAAATCCTTTGTCCATGGCGATCTACTCTCAGAAATCCGCTCGACACTAGAAACACACCATTCCTAATTCTGCAGCTTTTTTCGATACAACCTTTTTTCTAAAATTGAATCTAACTTATTGGCAAGTATTTGAGCCAGCCAGCTCTATTAATCACACTCACTAAAAAACCAAACATGGATAAATATCAAGAAGTCGCTGAGATCGTTCAGGAGATAACAGAAGAAGCCGCAAATTTCAAAAACGCGGCAGAACCAGCCGAAGAAGTTGAGGCTTTAAAAGACTTGCTGGACGCTTTAACACGGGGTAGTAAACAGGTCCTGGAAAGAATCGATCAATATAATGACCGACGCTATCGATAATTTCTGAACTGGTTCCTAATACATTTCCAACCGTCTTAAACTTGGCAGGCTCTGATTCTTTGCCAAGTCGTCAACAAGTTCAGGATTAATCTCGTTTCGGACCAATATCAGTTCTTCCAAACTTTTTAAAGATTTGGAATTCAACAGAGCTTCCATACCTTTTTCTGTAATCTGGTTATTGTAAAGGTCCAGCGTTTTTAGGTTTGCAAGATGAGGTGAGTTTGCAATTGCCATAGCTCCCTTATCGCTAATCTTGTTCGCGCTCAAATCTAAAAAAGTTAAATTGTGTGAGTTCATCGAACCCACGATGGCAATAATTCCATCATCACCTATTTTGTTTCGAGTCAACTTGAGTTCTTTCAGGTTTTTCATGCTTGAAGATTCGGCAATCATTTTGGCGCCTTTCTCCGACACATCATTTCCCCACAAAGAAAGCTTTTCAACATGCTGAAACGTATCCGAATCACATAAGATGCGCACACCTTCATCCCCAAGATTATTTTTCTGTAATGCCAATGAAACTACATTTTTCACTTCGGGAGTACTGACAAGAATCTCCATCCCCTTAACTCCGATCTGGGAGGCATTGAGATTTATTTTACTGCCGTCAGGGTCCAGTCTTTCTCGGATATGAGCAGGAATGTCTTTTGGGGGCCCTTTACGACGACTGTATCCATGATGCCCACCTTTTTTACCCTTACCACCATGCTTACCGCCATATCCACCGTGCTTGCCGGCGTCTTTTACGTCGCCGTGCTTGCCGGGATGCCCCCCTTCATGTTCACCCGATGCAAAAACTGGAAGCGACCAAACCAGCCAGCCCAAAATTAAAATCACCTGAACTATTTTTTTTCGAATCAGCACAATAGAATCCTCCAAAATTAATTCGTTGCAACGCAACGAAACCCAATATAGTTTTTCTTTTGGTCTGGCAATGCCTTACCGCGTACTGAACCTCGCGCCAAGTCAAGATTTGAGTTCCACGATCCGCCTTTTATAACTTTAAACTTCTCGCCATATAAATCGTTTTTATTTTGATTACCCGGATGTGGTTGATACCAATTCTCCGTCCACTCCCAAACGTTTCCCGCTAAATCCATTACCCCATAGGGGCTCACGTTTTCGGGTATCGTTCCCACCTGATTGGTGTATCGATAAATATCTTCTTTACCTCTTATGTTTGCATTAAGAGCATCAGGTTCATTCCCCCAAGGGTAGTATCTCCCATCCGTACCCCTTGCAGCCTTTTCCCATTCCGCTTCCGTAGGCAACCGTTTTTTTGCCCAATGGCAATAATCTCGCGCCTGTTTCCAAGGCAGCGATACGACAGGTTGCAGAGGGTGATTGAAAAGCGCATTGTCTTGTTCTCGCGAAGGGGCGTTTCCAGTCGCTTGCTGGTATTTTGAAAAAGCCCTCATCGTCACAGGAACCTTATCAATTTTAAAAGCGGGCAATGTCACTTCGTGAAGAGGGGTCTCATCCCGATACCAATCCAAAGATTCTGAATGAAATTGGCGAGCCGCCCACATGATATCCTTTTCCGAGCTTCCCATTTTAAAAGACCCGGCTGGGATCAAGATCATTTCCTCCTCAGAAGCGGCAGATTTATCCGCAGAACTGAAAAAGAAAAATACAGCAATGATATAAAAAGGTTTGATAAATACACGGCCTTTATTAGAGCCTATTATTTTTTTTATCACGATGAAGGAATCATCCCGCTTTTTCTTGCATACTCAAAAATATTACCTGCCTCAATGATATCTATAACTTCACCGAGCGATTTTAAATCGTATGTTTTGTTTTGCGTTTTGTTGGTGAGGGTATTGGCGCCCAGATCAATTTTCAAGTCGTCACCGGTTTTAATTTCTTCTACCAAACGTGTTGCGCATTCAAAAGGAATGAAAAATCCGCCATCCACAGAATTTCGATAAAAAATTCGAGCGTACGATTCTGCGATCACTGCCCGCACACCCGCAATTTCCATACATGCTGGAGCATGTTCACGCGACGAGCCACAGCCAAAGTTTCTTCCACCAATAATAATGGAATACTTTGACTCAAAATTATCATCTTCGGTAAAAGATACGTTGCCATCAGGCAACCCTGCCTGCGCAGCAGGTACGCCGGAAAGCGCAAACTTGCCGTATTTTTTTTTCTCTTCCGGGTCACTCAAACTGTAAACCAGATGCTCCGCAGGGATTATCTGGTCGGTATCAACATCGTTGCCTAAAACATAGGCAAGACCTTCTATAATTTTTTTCATAGTCACTTAGTTATTAACAAATTCAGCTGGGTTCGTAATATGCCCGGTCAAAGCTGATGCGGCGGCAGTATAAGGGGATGCCAGATAAACATGGGACTGTTTCGAACCCATCCGACCTGGAAAGTTTCGGTTGGTGGTCGAAATCACTACTTGATTGTCTTTCGC
>JAJDBA010000127.1 GCA_029261675.1 Nitrospinaceae bacterium | reverse complement strand
GCTTGTGTGAATTGTCATAACAGTCGGCCGGACACCCCGAAAGATGATTGGAAACTGAATGATGTTCGTGGGGTTCTTGAAGTTATTTCTCCTATTGGCACTCAATTGGCAAGCAATGGATCTATGCTCAACAAAGTTATTGGAATTTCTGTTTTTGTAGTTGTTCTGGTTGTTATGATGGTGGTGGGCATTTCATTTTTCCTGAAATCGCAGAAGAAAGCTGAGGCTGAAACCGCGAAGATTGTTTCCATGATGGAAAATACACCGAAGGGAACTTTGTTTGCGGGGACTGACTTGGTGATTCAATATATGAACCCGGAGTCAATGGAAATTCTGAAAAAGCTAGAACAGTATCTTCCTGTCAGGGCCAACGAAGTTATTGGAACCTCTATAGATAAGTTTCATAAAAACCCGAATCATCAAAGGAACATACTCGCTAATCCAAAAAATTTGCCGATTAAAACCAACATCCAGTTAGGGTCGGAGACAGTTGAGTTGATTGTCAGTGCGGTAATAGATCAGAATCAGAACTACCTTGGACCCATGCTTTCTTGGGAAATTATTACGGCTAAGATAGTCGCTGAACAGGAAAGAGAGCAGGCTGCCAAAGAGCAAGAAGCTCTCCGAACTGAACAGGCTGAGCAGGAAAGAAGAGTTGTTGAGGAAAAAGCAGCAAGAGATAAAGAAGTGGCAGATAAAGAGCAACAGCAAGCTAAGGAACTGCAGGATAAAGTTAATTCCATGCTGACTGTTGTTAACTCTGCGGCTGGAGGTGATCTGACTCAGGAAATTCCTGTTTCGGGTTCCGATGCAATCGGGCAGATGGGTGAAAGCCTGTCTAAGTTTTTCCAAACCTTAAGGAATGATATTGGAGAAATAGGTCAGAACGCCGAATCAGTCAGTGCTGCTGCAGAAGAGCTTACAGCTACCAGTACAACCATGTCAGCCAATGCTGAAGAGACCTCCGCACAAGCAGGTGTGGTGGCGTCTGCAAGTGACGAAGTGGGGAACAATGTCCAGACGGTTGCAACTGGTTCTGAAGAGATGGGAGCTAGTATTAGAGAAATCTCTGAAAACTCTTCTCAAGCGGCAAAAATTTCTACAGAGGCAGTCGAGGTTGCGAAAAGAACCAACGATACTATCAGCACCCTCGGTGAAAGCTCTAAGGAAATTGGTGAAGTGGTAAAAGTAATTACCTCTATTGCAGAACAAACCAATCTGCTAGCCTTGAATGCAACCATCGAGGCTGCCAGAGCGGGTGAGGCCGGTAAAGGATTTGCGGTGGTAGCCAATGAGGTAAAAGAGTTGGCGAATCAGACGGCGAAAGCCACTGAAGAGATCAGCGGCAAAGTTCAGACGATCCAGTCGAATACGGGCGATGCAGTTGAGGCCATCAGTGAGATCAGTGAAATCATTAACAAGATCAATGATATTTCAAACACCATTGCGAGTGCTGTTGAAGAGCAGAGCGCGACAACGAGTGAGATGACGCGTAATGTTTCGGATGCCGCAAAAGGTGTCGCTGAAATAGCACAAAATATCTCAGGTGTTTCATCTGCGGCTGAAGAGACAACACAAGGGTCTAGTCAGACACGAGATGCTGCAAATGAGCTTTCAAAACTAGCAACAGACCTTCAAGGTCTTGTTAATAGGTTTAAAATCTAGATCGTTTTAATAGAAAAGCCCCCGCCAAAAGGCGGGGGCTTTTTTTATTCTTTCTATGCTAGAGGTACAAGTAAATGGAAAATTTAAGACATTTCAGAAGTTCTATGACCTTTGGCTTTTATTTGTTGATGTCATTTTGCTTTACGGGGCAGGCGCTAGCTTTGTCGGATGGGGATAAGGTGGCCATTGGAACGGAAGTTACCATTATCTATCGGGCTGCCAGAGGTGTGGTTGCTAAAAGTCAGAGACTGATCAACGATGCGTCAAAAGGTGATAAAGGACTTTCTGCAGATGTGGTGATCGCAAAAATGAAAGAGAATTATAAAAAAGAAACAGGAAACAATTTCAAAATGGCAGACTCGGAAAGTTTGAAGGGGCAAGCTCAGACGGCGTTGCTGGATTCAATTTCAAGTGTCATGAATCACGCTCAGGCCTTGATTAATGAAAAAGGAAAAGGATTGAAAGGTTTTCTTCCTGCCATTTTTGCAAAGCAAATGGGAGATGGTTTTAATAAAAACATGGAAGGCAAGGCATACATCAAATTAACAGCACCCAAAAACTATGTTCGTAATCGTGCCAACCGACCCGATAAATGGGAAGCCAATGTGGTTGAGACGAAATTCAAGGATACAGGTTACGAGAAAAACAAGGTGTTCACTGAAAATGCTAAGCACAAAGGCAAAGATGCATTTCGTCTCATCCTTCCTGAATATTATAAAGAGGCTTGCCTGAATTGCCATGGTGACCCTAAAGGCACGAAAGATATTACCGGTGGAAAAAAAGAAGGTGGAAAGCTAGGCGAGTTGGGTGGGGCCATCAGTTTTGTGATTTATGACTAATGGATTGCTGAAGTAGCATTGATCTTGATTTACCTGTTCTATCTTCGTCCTATGAAAAAGTTAAGAGATCTAATGCGCTGCATTGTCAGAGACCGTATTCCTCCTTATTTATTGAACTTGATATTTGTCGTAGCTTCCCATAAATTACCCTACTGAATAAGAAACTCTTTGCGCAACTTTCTCCGCTATAGAGAAACAGAATAAAGAAATTCGCCGAAAAAAATGGAGTAATTAAAATTGAACCGTGGATTATTAATTGTTTTTGAGGGCATCGATGGCACGGGCAAGAGCACTCAATGCAGTATGTTGGCAGAGCTTTTGAATAAAAAAGGAATTGCCAATATTTCCCTCGCAGAACCTACCCGTGGAAAATGGGGAATGAAAATTCGTCAACTTTTAACAGAAGGCAGAAATGGGATCAGTCCGGAAGAAGAGTTGGAGTGGTTTGTAAATGATAGGAAAGAAGATGTAGAGCTTAATATCAATCCTGCCTTAAAAGAGGGAAAAGTAGTGCTGATGGATCGCTATTATTTTTCCACTGCAGCTTATCAGGGAGCTTTAGGATTTGATCCGCAAGAAATAAGAGAGGACAATGAGAAGTTCTCTCCAGTACCGGATCGGGTTCTGGTTTTTCACAATTCCCCGGAAAAAAGTTTGGAAAGAATTGAGTCTTCACGAGAAGGAAAAAGTGCTTTTGAAAAACGTGATTATTTAATTGAAGTGCAAAGTATTTTTAAAAGTTTCACTGGCGCAAATATACGGTTTGTTTCAAGTGATGCATCTTTAGAGGACGTTCATTCGCAGGTGCTGCGTGAAGTCCAGGATCTTTTTGAATTGAAATTATGAAACGTTTTGTTATTGCTATTACCGGCGCTAGCGGTGTGTGCTTCGGGAAAAGGTTATTTGATTGCCTGAAATCTCAGTCTGAAGTTCATGTGATTATTTCAGAGCGCGGCGCCGAACTATTGAATATTGAACTGGGACTCCAACCTTCCTATTTTAAAGGCGAGCATGTTACTTTGCACAAGTCTACAAAAATAAATACTTCTATTGCCAGTGGTTCTGTTCGAGTTGATGGCATGGCAATCGTACCTGCCAGTATGGGTACGGTAGGCAGAATTGCTGCTGGGGTCTCAGCTAACTTGATTGAGCGAGTAGCGGATGTCATGCTAAAAGAAAAGCGTAAGTTGATTGTAGTACCTCGAGAGGCACCACTGAGCACAATTCATCTAAAAAATCTTCTTTCACTGGATGAGGCAGGAGCAATGATACTTCCTGCATCACCTGGTTTTTATCAAGGGCAGAATTCGGTGGAGAGTTTGGTGGATTTTGTTGTGGCAAGAATAATAGATCAGTTGGGGGCGGAACAGGATTTGATGCCTCCTTATGAAGCCTGAAAGTCTGGGTGAATTAAAATGATTTATCTGGATAATGCCGCGACCACACCTATGGACCCGGAGATCATTGCCTGGCTACAGGATTCTATGCGCGATCAATTTGCGAACAGTGGCGCCGTTTATGGCATTGGGCTTGATGCTAAAAATAAAATTGAGGAAGCCACTGAAACCATAACCGCCGCTTTAGGAATCCCTTCATCACATAACCTGATTTTTACAAGTGGAGGGACAGAATCGAATAACCTTTTTATTAAAGGACTCTGTTCTCCTGATAAAAAGACAGCGTATTCCGGATTAGAGCACCCTAGCATTGTTGAAACTTTGCAATCGTTTAAAGAATTTGGAAATGAACCACTCTCCTTGTTGGAATTTAGCAAAAAAGGTCGCCTTGATTTATCCTGCCTTCCATTACTAAAGGAAAAACGTATCAGGCTTCTTTGCCTTTCGCATGTTAACAATGAACTGGGCACAATTAACGAACCCGTTCTACTTATTTCCAGGTTGAAAAACGATGCTCCACAGACTCGACTGTTCTTAGACGGTGTGCAAGCGGTTGGGAAAATAAAAATCAACAAATCAATGTGGTCAGGTTTATCGGGTTATTCTTTGTCTGCTCATAAATTTCATGGGCCTAAGGGCATCGGATTATTGGCCTATGATTCTAAGTTAACGTTGAATCCGCAATTGCATGGTGGTAAACAACAATTTGGAGTTCGAGCTGGAACCCTTCCGGTTCCTTTAATTAGGGCCTTTGCAAAGGCTGTTGAATTGGCAGCGGCACGACAACAGGAAACAGAGAAGCACTTGTTAAAGCTCCATGCCTATCTTGTGGAAGGATTAAGAAAACTGGATATTCCCGTTTTAATTAATTCGTTGGACGATGAGTTTCAGTGTCCATCCATTGTTAACTTCAGTCTCCCACCAGTGGAAGGAGAGGTGATGTTGCATCATCTGGAGAAGCAGGAAATTTATATTGGCATGGGTAGTGCTTGCAGTGCTCATTCGAAAGAGCCTTCAAAAATTTTATTAGGAATAGGTTTGACTGAAGAACAAGCACGTTGCAGTCTGAGAATATCTTTTTCGCGGAATAATAATTTTGATGAGATAGATAAATTTCTTCAGGCTCTTAAAAGTTCCTATCAAGTATTATTATCTACTTTTTTAAAAGGAACGTTAGATAGATGAGTGATCAAAGAACAATAGTAATACGTTATGATGAGATAGGATTAAAAGGGCGTAATAGGAAATATTTCGAGAAAACATTACTTAAAAATATCAAGCGCTCCCTACCGAAGGATAAAGGCATAGAATATCGTGTTCCCAGAGGGCGAATCATGATCGACCTCTCAGCGACGGTGGCGGATGAATATGCCGATCGATTGAAAAAGATTCCAGGTATTTCTTCCTATAGTATTGGAATCACTATGGACCCGGACTTTGATGAGATGGCTGCGTTGGGTGTTCAGTGGATTGAACCTTTAATGCAGCAAGGGAAGGAGTTTAAATTTTGTGTGAAAACACGAAGATCGGCTAAAACCTTTCCTAAAACCTCTCCTGAAATAAACTTTGAGGTTGGGTCTCGCATCATGTCTCAACTCAGTCCAAAGGGACTTGTTGTTAATATCAAGGAGTCTCAATTTACTCTTGAAATCGAAATTGGACTTAGTGGTACGGTGGTTTTTCATACCAGAGAAACGGGATTATGTGGATTGCCGGTAGGAAGCTCGGGCAATGTCTTGTGCCTATTGTCCGGGGGTATTGATAGTCCGGTCGCCGCATATCAGATGGCCTGCCGAGGTTGCCGAGTACATTTTGTTTTTTTTGACAATCAACCTTTCTTAGGTCGTGGTGGATATGACAAGGTTTTGAAATTGTCTAAAATTGTAAATGGCTACCAGGGAAGGGCGAAGCTATTTGTCGTTCCTTTCCAGGATATCCAAGTGGCGATACGAGATAATTGCAGGGAAGAGAACCGTGTGGTTCTGTATCGAAGGATGATGTACCGTATTGCAAATGAGATTGCGACGAAATATGAAATGCCGGGGCTGGTTACGGGAGAATCACTGGGGCAGGTAGCCTCGCAAACCCTAGAAAACCTGGCCGCTGTTACCTGTGTGACATCAATGAATATTTTCCGCCCTTTAATTGCGATGAATAAGGAGGGGATCATAAAGCTTGCTAAGGAAATCGAAACTTTTGACGTAAGTATTGAGCCGCAACCTGATTGCTGCTCTGTTTTTATGCCAGATAGCCCGGTTACACGAAGCAAAATCTCTATCCTTGAGAATGACGAGGAGAAATATCCCGGAGATGTTTTGAAAGAAGAAGCTTTGCGGGATATGGAAACGATTAACGTCGATCTTCTATGATGTATGTATTTTTTTTACCACAGGTATTTCGGGGAGCTCTTTTAGTAGATCTAAAATTGTTTTCTTTTTCAAAGGGTGAACAGTGTCACCCGCAATTTCACTGAGAGGCTCAAGCACAAAACGTCGTTGTGTCATTTCAGGGTGGGGGAGAGTGAGGGTTTTAGAATCCATAATTATTCCCTCATAATCCAGTATGTCCAGATCAATGATCCTGGGCCCCCATTTTTCCTCTCGGGTTCTACCAAAATTTTTCTCAATATCTAAAAGAAGTTGTAGAAGATCTTCAGGGGCAAGAGTCGTTTGGAC
>JAJDBA010000126.1 GCA_029261675.1 Nitrospinaceae bacterium | reverse complement strand
TTTTTGGATTACAGGAGGGATTACTTTTGTTTTATCCCCTATTGCTGACAATTTAACCAGTGCTCTCTTAATGGCAACGGTTCTAGGGGTGTTAGGCAAGGAATACCCAAAATTCATTGCTCTGGGGTTTACCAATATTGTAATTGCAGCCAATGCGGGAGGAACTTGGAGCCCTTTTGGAGATATTACAACTTTAATGGTGTGGACAAGCGGCAAAATTGAAACTCCGATGTTCTCTTATCTATTGTTACCCGCGTTGGTTAATTGGATTGTGCCTGCCTTCATTATGTATAAATTTATTCCTGCCGGAACACCACAAGCTTCTCAAGGAGAATCAGTTCAATCAGTTTTAAAACCGGGAGCGATATTTATTACTTGCCTTGGTTTTTTTACCATAACTTTGGCAGTGATTTTTCATCATTTCTTACATTTGCCACCCTTTCACGGGATGATGATGGGTTTAAGCCTATTATTGCTCAAGGGATATGATCTGCAAAGATCGGATGAAATACATAATAACTATAATTCTCATATGGGTCTCTCAAAAAAAAGATTGCATGTATTTGATATTTTCCAGGAAATAAAGGAAGTGGAGTTCGATACACTATTATTTTTCTTTGGTGTACTCACTGCTATGGGCGCACTGCAGTATCTTGGGTTTCTTGCTGTTTTGAACAATTGGCTTTATGGAACTATGAACCCTATTTTTGCAAATGTGTTATTGGGCATGGCTTCAGCCGTTGTAGATAATATCCCGGTTATGTATGGCATTCTAAAAATGAATCCTGATATGGGTATTGATAATTGGTTGTTGATAACCCTTACCACAGGCGTGGGTGGAAGCCTGTTATCAGTAGGATCAGCAGCCGGAGTAGCAGCCATGGGAGTCAATCGAGAACATTATACTTTTTTAGCTCACCTTAAGTGGACGCCTGTAATTGCTTTGGGATATTTTGCCAGCATTATCTGCTGGTGGTTTGTTACCACAAACCTAAGATAAAAGGAGAATGGGATATGAATATTCTCTTGAAAATGCTTGCAAGCAAGAACGGCCCTGCAGGATTAGAAAACATTGGGAACCAGTGGAGGTGAGCCGAAAAATCCTGCTGGGTTTTGGTAAAATATCTAATGGATTGTTTCATTTCTATAATGAAACTATTAGGAGTATTTTCCTTAAATTAGCATCATTAAATATAGAGTGCTGTTGATTTTGTTATTAGATGGGTTTATATTGTTAGATATACAACCGATAAGAACATTATGAGAATCCAAGCTCTTAATAAACGACACTTCTTAATAGCCATTATTATGGCGTTGACCCTTTTGGCCTCAGCATCGTATTCAGTGGCGATGCCATTTATGATGGCTTCATCAGAATGCGCCATGGAAGTGACTCATTGTGATATGTGTTGTCTGATGAGCCAGTCCCATCCACAAAAAAATCTCCATACAGAGTCGTTAGTTTTCATTTTGGTGCCTGCCATTGTTGGCGTGGCAGATTCTATCCCGCTTCCCTTTTATCATCCTCCTGGATAACTACCTCTAAATCCAATAAACGTTTTACCCCTATAGGTGCATCTGAAATAGCTGTTTTCAGCTAAATTCGTAAATTCTGCCCCTATAGAGAATTGCAAACCCGTTTGGAATTAAGAGGTAATCATGAAACCCATTCCACTAATTATATTGTGGGGATTGGTATTCTTGGCATCCCCCAACTCAGTTAAAGCTGAGGAACATCATTTCAAAGCAGTCTTAAATAACTTCATTGCGACTGCTTTGGAAAATAATCCAGGAGTCCTGGAACTACAAAATCGTATTAAAGCGTCCCAAGATGTTCCCTCTCAGGTGAGCTCTTTGGCGGACCCCATTATGCAGTTTGGGCTTATGAATATGCCTGTTGATACCTTTGAATTTAATCAAGAACCCGTGACACAAAAAACCATAAGCGTATCACAAGCTTTTCCCTTTCCCGGTAAGCTGGGATTACGCTCTGAAATGGCGGAAAAAGATATAGCAGCCAGCGAACTAGATTTAGAAGAAGTAAAACTAAATCTTGTAAAAGGTGTTAAGAAAACTTTTTACGAACTATGTTTTATTTTGGCAGCCATTGACATCACAAATGAAAACAAGAAACTTTTAGAAACGTTCGTATCCATCGCAGAAACTAAATATTCTGTTGGTAAAGGAATTCAGCAAGACGTTCTTAAAGCTCAAGTGGAGTTGAGTAAAATTCTTGATCAATTAATTGTTCTTGAAAAATTTGCAGCAACGGAAAAGGCAAGACTAAATATGCTAATGAATTTTTTGCCGCAAAAACCACTGACGATTCCACATGGAATTACCCAAACTGAATTTTCATTCTCCGTAGAACAACTTCAAGCTCTTGCAGATTTAAATCGACCCGCTCTCTCAAAAATTAATGTTTTAAGGGAAAAGTATGAAGCCGCCAAGGAACTTGCTGAAAAAGATTACTATCCCAACTTCAATGTGGGTTTTAAGTATGGACAAAGACAAGATAATCGCTTGGCGGATCGACCCGACTTTGTTTCTGCTTTTGTAGGGATCAATATACCTATCTGGTTTCAAAGCAAGCAATCAAAAAAGGTTTCTGAAGTTGGATACAAAGTTGAAATGACAAAGGAAACCTATAACAAAACAAAAAACCAGATTTATTTCAATATCAAGGCATTCGTTGACAAAGAAACTCAAAGCTCGAAAACCATCCAACTAATTAAGCAAGGGATTCTACCCCAGGCAAGGCAATCTTTAGAGTCGGCTCTGGCTGGTTATAGCGTGGACAAGGTTGACTTCCTGACTTTATTAAATAATCAGGTCACTCTTTTTCAGTGGGAAGTTAAATATCATCGAGAGTTAACAGAATATGAAAAAACTTTAGCAGAAATTGAAAACATTGTTGGGAAGAGGCTTTTTTAGTTAACCACTTCTAAACTTTAAATAGGGTTAGGGCCATGAAAGAAACACCAGATTTGAAAGAAAATATAATCTCTGAAGAAGATAAGTCAGCCGACCCGCAGAAAAAAAACAAACCATTGTTTTCTTCGGAAAAAGAGCTGGAGACAGTGAATGGGGAAGAAGATGTTCTCTTTCCTTTGAAAATTAAGGAAGCCAGTTTTCAGAGATCTGAAAGCAAGAGGTTTAGCTTGTTAAAATTTGGCTTGATGCTTCTTCTTATTATTGGGGTATTTTTTCTTGGTTTTGCCGCACAGCCTGAAGTTTTGAAATATGTGTTGGGCGAGGGAAAACAATGGGTGGACGCTGGAATGAAAAAAGCAATACCTTTAGGGAACAGAGTCTATGAAAAAACAGAAGAGATGGTCAATAAAATCCATGGCCAAAAACAAACTCCTAAAGCTATAAAAAGTAAATTAGAAAACAATAAAGGGAAATCAGAAAGAAAAATAAAGTTCTGGAAAGCTCCTATGACCCCAGGTTTTGTCTCAGATCGTCCAGGGAAAAGCCCTATGGGGATGGATTTAATCCCCGTCTATGAAGGGGGAACGGGAGATGGAGTTTCGATAAGTCCAACCATGGCTCAAAACATTGGAGTGAAAACTAAAGTCATTAAGACTATGTCGCTGAGTCGGGAAATCAGAACTGTAGGCCGTCTTACTTATGATG
>JAJDBA010000125.1 GCA_029261675.1 Nitrospinaceae bacterium | reverse complement strand
GCTTTGGATCGAGGGGTTTTATGTTGAACGACTGTATCGTTGAACAAGGTTAGACCGACCGCATCGAACTGTTTCAAAAATAAATAAGATAACGCGGCAACCAGATTGCAGGCGTAATCGATTTTTGGCTCTCCCTTCTCGAATGGAGATTGGTAGGCCATTGATCCGCTAGAGTCGAGAAGAATCGTGCATTTGAGGTTGGTGGATTGCTCAAATTGTTTTACATGGTATTTGTCAGTCTTTCCTGCTGCTTTCCAGTCGATATGCCTGATTTCATCGCCGGGAGAATAATCTTTATACTCTGCAAACTCTACGCTTGCCCCTTTATGACGGCTTCGATGTTGGCCTGTAAGTATTCCATCGACCATATTCGTCGCTGTAATTTTCAGTGACGAAATACGCGCAAGAACCTGCGGATCAAAATTTGTTGATGTATTTTTCATAGCTAAGCTATTGTCTCATAAAAAATTAAAGGGGTAAAAAGCCAAATTCCCTTTCCTATAGTCTTGCCATTCACCGGGCAGGCTTATAGAATGAATATTTATTTTCGTAAATGGGTTGGGTGCAGTGATGAGAACGACACGATATTGTAAATGCCATTTTTTTAATGGGGAGTCCGATCACTGGGGGGTATTGGATCGAACGACTTTTGCTCAAAAGGGAGCCAAGGCTCATTTTGCGCCTGATACACCTATCGTTCCAAAACACCTTTTATTGGAACTTAATTTTGATTGGGAAGAAGAGAAGGTGTGGGGTAGTACGACCTACGACCTACTGGTATATGCGAATGGTGTTCAGGAAATTGAATTGGATACGGTTAACCTGGAAATTGACCAGGTGCGAATAGGGAGCAAGCGGGTTTCCTTTGAACTTACAGGTGAGAAGGTCATTGTTTTCCTTCCTAAACCATTAAAAGCGGGAACGACCATTAAATTAAAGTTAAACCACTCTGTTTCCAAGCCAGCGGCTGGAATCTATTTCACGAAACCCGATAAGGAGTATCCCAACCGATTCAAAACCGTGTGGACACAAGGACAAGACGAAGATTCCAAATATTATTTCCCTTGTTTTGATCAGCCTAATTTCAAGCAGACGACAGAGGTAAAACTTCATCTTCCTAAAGGAATGTTTGGTCTGTCAAATGGTCGTCTCTTGAAAAAATCAAATTCCACTTCAAAAAGTTTTTATCACTACAAACTTGAAATTCCCTATTCGACCTATTTGCTTTCCATTGTTGCGGGCGAATTTGTGGAGCATAAAAGCAAGGTCGGCGATATCGATATTAAATGGTACGTGCAGAAGGGTAGAGAAAAAGAAGGCCGAAATTCGTTCAAGGATACGGGAAAAATCATGCAGTTTTTCTCCAAATACACTGGCTATGCATATCCTTATAAACATTACACGCAAATTGCCGTTCCCGAATTTGTTTTTGGAGGGATGGAAAACTTTACGGTCACCACGCAAACCGATCTCACGTTACACGATGACCGTGCTCGCTTGGATCTCGACTCGAATGGGCTTGTCGCTCACGAGGCGGCGCATATGTGGTTTGGAGATATTGTTACGGCGAAGGATTGGTCTCATGCATGGTTGCACGAATCTTTCGCTACCTATTTCGATGCGCTTTATACCCGAGAATCGAAAGGTGAGGAAGAGTTTCGCTACCAATTGCTGGAAGATGCGGAAACCTATTTCAGTGAAGATAATCGGTATCGACGCCCTATAGTCACTCATATTTATAAGGAGCCGATAGATTTATTTGATGCGCATCTTTACCCTGGTGGTGCTGTTCGTTTGCATTATTTGAAAAACCTTATAGGTGAGGATAAATTTCGCCAGGCGCTGAAATTATTTTTAAAGCGCCACGAAAAAGGGTTGGTTGAAACCGTTGATCTTAGTCGATGTCTACAGGAAGTCAGCGGGAAGAACTTCGATGAGTGGATGAGCCAGTGGATCTATCGCGGGGGCTATCCGAGTCTGGAAGTGGGTTTTTCATGGAACAAAGAAATTGCCGAAGTGACAATCAAGCAAACTCAAAAAGCAGAAAAGAAAGGCGATGAACTTCTCTTTAAGTTGCCGCTGAAACTGGAATTCTATTTTTCACGCGGATCAGAAAAGTTCTCCATCGAAATTAAGAGCAAGGAAGAAAAATTCTGTTTCAAGTTGAATCGAAAACCACTTTATTTCAGACTTGATCCTGATTACGAATGCCCGGTTAAGAAGGTGAAGCTGGATATTTCTCAATCCATGCTACATGAACAGCTAAAAAGAGACAGTGATCCGATAGGTCGAATCGAGGCAGCGCAGTCATTGGCAACAAAGTCTGCAAATGTTAAGATTCTAGGTCAGTGTTTGAAAAGTGAAACAGAGTGGGGAGTGGCTCACCGAATAGCACAAGCTTTGGGGAAAATCAGTGGGGATACAGCCCGTGATGCTTTAATCAAAGCATTGAGTAATCACAGTCATGCGAAAATTCGATGGGGCATTATTCAGGCATTGGCCACTTTTACGGGTGATGAAAAAGTGGCGCGTTGCTTGAAAAAGATTGCTGAGGGTGACCCGTCTTATCGTGTCGAAGCAGTTTCACTTGCAGCGTTAGGAAGAATCAAGACAAAAGATTGTCGAAAATTTTTAGAGCGGTTTCTTGACCGACCTTCGCACAATGATATGGGAAGAGCGGCAATATTCAGGGCTCTGTCGAATCTTGAAGATGAGAGTGCATGGCAAACAATGGTGCAGGGTGCAGAATATGGTGCGCCTCAGGGTAGTCGGGCTGCTGCTATTCAAGGGCTGGCGAAACTGGCAAATCGATTCGAACATTTGAAGCCAGAGGCGATTGAAATATTTAAAAAGATCGCAGAAGAAACTAGAGGTACCCCAGCGGCAACGTTTCGCGGTAAACTGGCGGCGATTCAATCTATGGGTATGCTGGAAGATTTGACAGTGCTTCCAATTTTAAGAAAACTGGCTGCACGAGAAACCGATGGACGGTTAAAAAGACGAGCTGATGACACCATCCGTGAACTTTTTGAGTCAGCAAAGAAACCTAAAGAGATGGTATTGATACGTTCTGATCTAGATGATCTGATCAAAGAAAATAAATCCCTTCGTGACCGATTTGATTTAATGGAAAACCGGGATGAAGCGAAATCCAAAAAGAAAAAAAGGACTTAATAGAAATGAACAAACCATTTAATGATGATCCGATCGATGTGCTGGTTAAAAAGTACTTGGCTAAAAATGGAACCGTGCTTGATCTGCGCATAAAATATATTGGCGATGAAGGACTCGATTTTCTGGCTAAATGCCCAGACTTGATTGATCTTGAAGTGCTAAATCTTGAAAGAAACGAAATTACTGATAAAGGCATTCAATCTCTTGCTAATTCCTCCATCATAACCAATCTGAAAGAATTGCATTTGGAGCGGAATGATGTTGGGGATGCGGGGGCTGTAGCTATCGCCAACTCTTCAAACTTTTCCTATTTGACTTTTATCAATTTTTGGAAAAACAGGGTTGGGGCTGAAGGAGCTAAGGCGATTGCTTCTTCCACTAACCTCGTCAATCTGAAAACACTGGATCTGGCAAAAAATCAGATAGGTGATGAAGGTGCCAAAGCCCTGGCAGAAAGTAGTACATTGGCGGGCCTTGAGTATCTGGAAGTCTTTGACAGTGGTCTTGGCGAAGATGGTAAAAAACAATTGAAGGAATGCAGCACCTTCCCCAAACTGCAACACCTAGTCCTCGAATAGCCCACCCTCTTCCTATTAAGGGGGAACACGTTTAACGGCTAAATAATTTCCATCAAAGGCAAATGTTTGCCAAGAAGTCGATGGACGGTGTTTTTCAGGGGCTGGTTCGCCGGGTCTTCTAGACTGGGATCGCGGTCAATCAAAGCGAAAGCTTCTTTTCTCGCCACATCGAGAATTTTGATGTCCCGGATCAGGTTTGCGATTTTCAGGACAGGCAACCCTGATTGTCGGGTTCCCATGAAGTCACCCGGACCTCTTATCTTTAAATCTTCCTCGGCAATTTCGAATCCGTCACGAGAATTCTGCATTGCTTTCATTCTAGCTTTGCCTTCTTCAGAAATGGGAAAATGGGCCGCGAGTAGG
>JAJDBA010000124.1 GCA_029261675.1 Nitrospinaceae bacterium | reverse complement strand
GATACGAAATATTTTTCCATTGTACCTATGGCATTTTGTTATCCCGGAAAAGGTAAGTCGGGTGACCTGCCGCCTCCGCCCAAATGTGCAGAAACATGGATGCAACCCATTCTCGAGAAGATTCCCAAAAGGCGGCTTACTCTTTTAATAGGCCAATATGCTCAAGCCTGGTTTCTTCAAACAGGCAAAAAAGCTACTTTGACTGAAACGGTGAAAAATTGGCAAGAATTTCAGCCGGAATTCTTTGTTTTGCCGCACCCCTCGCCCCGTAATAATATCTGGCTTAAGAAAAACCCGTGGTTTGAAGAAAAGCTGGTGCCGAAATTGAAAAAAAAGATAAAAGGATTGCTTGAAGATTAAAACTCCACAACGGTAACGCCGGTGCCACCTTCTTCGCGTCTGCCCGGAGAAAATTGTTTGCAGAGGCCTGCTTTTTCCAGATAATTTTTGACGAGAGCTTTTATTGTACCCATTCCATGTCCGTGAATGATTGTTACCCGGGACGCTTTGGTTACGATTGCGCGACTGATGAAAGCCTCCATTTTTATTTCCGCATCTTCAGAATTCAAGCCTCTGAGGTCGCAGGAAGAACCACCTTGTGACTCGGCTTCGATATTCATCGAAACTTTTTTACTTTCTTGCTTGGGATTGCCTTTCCGTCGTGGGTTACCGCGTATTGAAGATGTGTCAACAACGGTGGTTATGTTTCCCATGCGGACTCTTGCCTTTTTCTTTCCTGAGGGAGATTCAAGAAGCGTTGCCGTTGCGCCCAGATTTATAAGCAATATTGTATCCCCCGTTTTTAATTCATCTGAACTGAGACTCCATTCTTCCAGATTGTAGTCGGATGTCAGCGGAGCCTTGCCAATCTCTTGAATTTTCTTTTCTACCTTGCGTATTTTGGGTAAGCTTTTTTCTCCTTTGATCTCTTGAATCAAGTTCTGAATTTCTGTTTTTCCGGCGCGCACTTCTAATTGTAATTTTTTCTTTTTATTCTTCTGGAAATCCTTTTCTTCTTCACGAAGGCTTTGAGTGATTCTATTCTGTTCCCGGTTCAGTTGTTCAACTTCTGCTTTGAGTTGCTTGATTTTTTCCTGGTCTTGATGCATTTGCAAGCGTTGTCGGGTCAGGTCTTCCAATAGGTTTTCAGCACGCTTATCTTTAGCTTGATATAAGCTGCGTGCGTGATCAATGATACTTTGTTGTAATCCCAGCCGTTCAGCGGTGTCGAGTGCTGCACTTTGACCGGGAGCACCAAATATCAAGCGATAAGTGGGGCTGATTGTGTCTATATCAAATTCAGTACAGGCATTGAGGAAACCTTCTTGGGTCTGCGCCAGAATTTTAAGGGAAAAATAATGCGTTGAGACCAACGTCATTACATTCTTTCGTTTTAATTCTAGGAGAATCGATTCTGCGAGAGCGGCTCCCTCGTTGGGGTCGGTGGCTATTCCCAACTCATCCAGAAGTACCAAAGATCCCGAAGTGGCATTGTCAATAATACGAATGATTTTTTCCAAGTGACCGGAAAATGTAGATAGCTTTAATTGAATATTTTGATCATCGCCAATGTCTGAATAGATTTCAGGGAAAAACGGGATCTGAGATTTTCTTTCCACGGGTAGAAAAAGTCCAGCCCTCACCATTAGTGACAGCAAACCCAAAGTTTTTAATGTTACTGTTTTACCACCTGTGTTGGGGCCAGAGATAATGACAACTTTTGTTGAATCTTCCCATTCAATGGAATTGGGGATGACTGCTTCACCATCGAGTGTTAGTTCAGGATTGCGCGCTTCCTTTAACTGCATTTTGGATTGCAGGTTCATCGGGCAATTTACAGCATCCATGAATTTCGCCAGGCGGGCCTTGGCGTATATAAGGTCAAGAGTTGCCAGGTTCTTCATGTTTGTTTGCAGAGAATCTTTGTGCTCGTGAGTTTGCATTGCAAGAGACTGTAAAACTCGAGCTTTTTCTTGTGCCACTTTCAACCGCGCGATTTTCAATTGATTGTTGAGGGGAACGATAGATGCAGGTTCTATAAAAAGTGTTTGGCCTGTTCCTGAGATGTCATGGACGATTCCATCTACCTTCGATTTAAATTCCGCTCGGACTGGGATTACCATTCTTTCCTGCCGTTCGGTGATATAGGAGTCCTGCAAAGCTTCTTTTACGGTTGTACTGGAAAAGAGCTTGCGGATTTTTTCTTCGAGCTTGTGGCGAGCGGCTTCGATATCTCGAAATGCTTGTTTCAATTCCGGTGTGGCGTTTTCTTTTATATTGCCTTCATCGTCTATGCAGCGGATCAAGTCATCAAGAAACTCCTTCAAAGGATCCAGTTGTGACAGCCAGCCTTGGATATTGGGAAAGGCTTCCTTTTTATCAAGATCTTTGCAAAGGTTCCTGCAAAGCCTAAGCAGTTTCATAATGATGAGGCATTGACCTGGGTCAATCGTGCGTTGCTCGTCTACATCTTTGAAAATAGGATGGATGTTTTCAAAACGATCCATGGGGAAGGATTCGAGAGAATCCAACAAGGCCATCATCTCAGCCGTTTCGTCTAGTCGCTTTTGGGCTATTTCAAAGTCTGTTTCGGGTTTTAATTGCAGGCAATAATCGTGGGTGTAAGGCGAGCAAGTGTGGTTGGCTAGGGCTGCGGTGATTCGCTCCCAACCCAGGAGCTTCATCGACTTTATTAAAAGAGGCGTCTCTCTCATGGCCAAGATTGAACTAGAGTGGTTTCTAGAAGAATGTTGACCTTCGCATCGTAAAGTTGGTTTGGGTCGCGAAGTTGTTTATACCCATAAAGCAAAACCGCGAGATCTTTTATAATTTTCTTTTGATAGCTGATCTTTTTTTCGCCGGCAATTAGTTTGTTGTTTTGGTTTTGTATTTTTTGTGTGGTGATGGTGACCGTTTTACTGAAGTCTACGGTTTCAGTATTAAAAAAAAGATCATACTCAACCAAATTTTCTCCCATCACCTCAAACAGATTGTCGCCTTTTCGAAATGCAAAGAGAGTGGCAATTTTGCCGTTCTGATTGTTTGGCCTTGGGCTTTCTGGTCCGGGGAGTTCAAGGGAAGCAAGATTTTTTCCCTTACTCAGACGCGCCCAGTGTATTGCACCAAGATGATTGTTTTCCCGGGTCATTCTCACCACATCGGGATTCGAAACTCTTTTTTGCTTTTTAATCCACTCCAGTAAATCGGGTATTTCATTTTCAGGAAGGAAATGCCCCCCATGAGCCATGCCTTTTTCTCCATGCTCACGATAGACGACGGGATATTTCATATCCGAGAGAATCTGGTTCACCCGGCGACTTAGCTTTATTGGGAAAATGGGGTCATGCGCTCCCTGAATCATATAGATTGGAGTGTTCCTCAGATTAATGAGGAAGTTCATAAACCGCGGAGTGATACTTCCGGCAATAGGTATCAGTCCGGCAAACCGATCTGGATAAAACATTCCAAGAGTATAGGTACCAATGGCACCATTGGATAATCCAGCCAGAAAGACTCGATCGGAATCGACGTTGTAGATGGATTGGGTATGATCCATTAATGCTAAAACCATATCCTCGGCTGGACGTGACCACCATGCGCCCATGGGATAAGATGGGCATACCACAATAAATTCTTTGTTTAGTCGTTCGGCCCACTTAGAAGCCGTGGTGTTACCGTTGCCTCCCATGCCGTGCAAGACAATAACCATAGGTAAAGGGGTATCTGTATTTTCCGGGTGATACAACGCATACGAATACTCTTTGCCATTATTTTTAAATTTTAATCCAGTTTGTAGTCCGCGTTTTTCATGTGCAGAATTTTTTCGCTGTCGGAGGAGGCCTTTCACCGATTCGTGAGAGATCTTTGCGCTTTTTAAGCGTTGCAGTATTTTCACTTCGACATCGGAGTCGGTTGTCGATAAAAAAAGGTCAATATCTGCCTTGAGATCGTGGTTATCTGGAATTCGATCCATTCCCGGTGAGCAAGAGACCAGTAACATCATCAATAAAATTAGAAGTTTCATAACTACCACAGTATCGAAAATAAAAAATTTTGTAAAGGTTTTACGGTTCCCCTAAACGATTAATTTAAATGGATTTTTTTGTTTTCCTAGGGTAGTATTTCAAGCAGTTTAGCTGTTTTGAAACTTCCTAACTCTTCTCACGGCATACCTGATGAATCAAAAACGAATACCTGTTCAAAATCTCTTAAAAATATTCAATATAGGGACTTTATCTCTAGGCGCAAATCGCAATGGCACCCAAGAGTCGTTGACCCGAATGTTCATTCTTAAGAAAAATGGCATGGAATATGTCGGTCAGTTGCGGGTCAGTCCTGATGCTCCAATTGTTAAAATTGAAGTGTTCAACGAAAATTATTTTGATGAATTCGAGCAACCTCAGTCGTTGGTGTTGGAAAACCTGACTCAGAAAGTATTGAGCAAGGTTAAGAAAGAAAATGAGACGCCCGAATCAGTGAAAGAATTGATCAAAGATTTTATAGAAGGTCGGGAATTAGAAGATATTGAATCTGATTTTTTCGAACCCCTTTCGCAGGAAGAAGGTCGAGATATCGATGCGATGTTTGATAGACTCAACCGGGAATATTTTGATGACAAAATTAAAGCCACGGTTAAATGGGGGCGCGATGTAAAAACCCAGAATAAGAGTGGTTTTCGTTACGGGTCTTACGATGAAAATAAAAAACTCATTCGTATTCATCCGCGTTTGAAGCAAGACTTTGTTCCGATCTATGTTCTGGAATTGACCCTTTATCACGAAATGTGCCATCAGTTTGTGCCTCCTTATAAGAAAAATGGATCTTGGCAGAGTCATCATCCCGAATTCAAAAAGAAGGAAAAAGAATATCAAAAATTTAAAGATGCCCGTAACTGGGAAAAGAATAACTGGCATAAATTATTAGTACCCGCCAAAGAAGACTCTGAGGCCGTACAAGTTTGAAGATTTCACCTTGCGAAAGTTCCCTGTTGGGACTAAATTGGTTCTAAACTATGAAAATGATCAAGTGTTTTATAAAACATGAAAAGCTCGAGGAGGTTCGAGAGAAACTGTTCGAGCTAGGGGTGCCAGGCCTGTCAACGATTGATGTGAAAGGCATTGGTAAGCCCATGAGTCATATGAAATCGACCACCGATTCCAAAGTTCCGCAATTCCATCCAGGTGTCGAAATTTCAATCGTTCTTGAAAATGAGGCGGTTGAAGAAGTGATAGATATGGTGGTCAAGACGGCGCATACCGGGAATTTGAGTGATGGGAAAATTTTTGTCTTGCCCGTTGAAGATGCAATTCGCATAAGAACGAGTGAGCGGGGAACTCAGGCCCTATACTGATTCAACGTCGGACATTCCATTGATAGCTGATAACCTGGCATCGGTGATACACCATATCGGCGAAGCCGCCCGAAAAGTAGGGAGAAGTCCTGACTCCATCCGTCTGGTTGCGGTTTCCAAGCAAGTATCTTCTGAAAAAACAATTGAGGCGTATCAAGCCGGATCAAAATGTTTTGGTGAAAACAAAGCTCAAGAAGCCGTTTCCAAAATAGATGAGGTTAATGCCCAAGATATTAGTTGGCATTTCATCGGACACCTGCAAAAAAATAAGATCAAATATCTCGATTCCCGTTTCGATTTGATCCACTCCGTTGACAGCCTCTCTTTAGCAGAAAAAATAAGTGCGTATTGTAAAAGCCAAAACCAGCAACAGGCCGTTTTGTTGCAGGTTAATGTTTCAGGAGAAGAGGCAAAGTTTGGAATGACACCCTCTGAGCTTGAAGAACAGCTTCCATCATTTGGGCAATTGCAGGGGATTAAGGTTCAAGGTTTGATGACCATCCCACCGCAAGACCCTGATGCTGAAAATTCGCGAAAATATTTTATCGCATTGCGGGCATTACGAGATAAATGCCAGGCTAAGAATATTGAAGGTATCGAGCTCAACGAATTATCTATGGGAATGACCAACGATTATCCCATCGCGGTGGAAGAGGGCGCAACATTAGTTCGTGTCGGCACTGCCATCTTCGGTCAGCGGTGAAAGAGATTGATGAAATTTATCAGGAGAATAGTCTTGTGTTGAAAAATAAAAAAATAGGATTCATCGGCGGCGGCAATATGGCCGAAGCTATTATTAAAGGGATGGTTTCATCTTCATTGATCAAGGCATCTAATGTTTTTGTTTCAGAACCTAATAAGAGCCGTCAAACTTTCTTATCTGCTGAATACAAAATCAAGATAGTGAAAGATAATCTTGAATTGGTGAAAAAATCAGATGTTCTTATCATAGCGGTCAAACCGCAAATCATCCGGCAAGTGTTGAATGGTATTTCCGATCAGGTAGATGTTAAAAAATTAGTGATATCCGTTGCCGCTGGGGTTCCTATCTCTCAGATAGAAGAAGCCTTATGTTTTAGGAAAAAGAAAAAGCTTTGTGTTGTTAGAACCATGCCTAACACCCCAGCCGTAGTGCAAGAGGGAGCAACAGCCATAGCTGCTGGTAAAGGAGTCAGTAAAACTGATTTAAAAATTTCACATGAAATTTTTCAAGCCGTGGGTCAGACTGTAGAGGTCCCTGAAGAACAAATCGATGCTGTTACTGGGCTGAGCGGCAGTGGTCCTGCTTACATCTTTATGATCATCGAAGCTCTTTCCGATGCCGGAGTAAAGATGGGCCTTTCAAGGGATGTGGCAACGGAGCTGACTGTTCAAACGGTACTAGGTTCAGCCATGCTGGTAAGGGAAACAGGTACATCTCCAGGAGAATTGAAAAACCGCGTGACCTCACCAGGGGGAACCACCATCGCCGGACTGCACGCCCTCGAAAAAGGCAGCCTGCGCGCCACACTCATGGACGCAGTAGAAAAAGCGACCCTTCGCTCCAAAGAATTAGCTGAGTAGTTTGAGATAACACACTGGATCGCCGCGCCGCTTTCAGCGGCTCGCGATGACGTGCTGGGGGCATTGGTCACCCTATCCAGAAGCTTGAGGGTAGTGGTTTCGCAAGAGAGGAATAGACCTATTGCCATCGTGCGTTGCCCGATTATTTGCAGCGGGCTTTTTTGATCTCACCCCAAATGACAATGCCGAATCCGGCGAAGAGTATCCAGGTAGGATGAAGGACATGCTCAGGTTTATTGAAATACAGGAACAACATTAAAGCCACTCCGGCCATACTTATTAAGAGGCCGCTGTATACAATTCCCAAGCCGCTGGCAAATCCATCAGGGTCTTTCAGTCCTTTCCTTGCTTCTGGCCGTAACGTTACTTTAATCATGATCCCTTCTTTTCTTCCAGTGCTTCGTTAAGGCTTCCCATTCGATAACCTTTTGGATCGAGATGAATGATTTGGAATCCCAGTGCCTGGAATTTTTCTGTTACTATTTTTTCAATAACCGGGGTGAATTGCGACAGTTCATTTTTTCCCAATTCAATGCTTGCGGTGTCGCCTTGGTGACGCACACGCAGTTGTTTGAACCCCATCGACAATAAAATATCTTCGGCTTTTTCTATCCTCTTGAGTTTTTCAAGCGTTACGGGCTGGCCGTAGGGTATGCGTGACGACAAGCAAGCCATTGCTGGCTTGTCCCATATTGAAAGTTCCATTTGCTGAGCCAGATCACGGATATTTTGTTTGTTGAAACCTGCTTCAACCAATGGACTCCTCACTGCATTTTCACGCGCCGCATCTATTCCTGGGCGGTAGTCTCCTAAATCATCTGTGTTAATCCCGTTCAAGATATAGGGAATGTTTTTTTCGTGAGCTAAATTTTTCAGGCAAGAGTAGAGTTCTGTTTTGCAGTGGTAACAACGGTTAGTAGGATTAGTCTGGTAATTTGGATTACTCATTTCATTCGTTTGGATAATGAGATGCTCTGCTCCAATTTCCTGAGCTAGTTTGTGGCAAGCTTCCATTTCCCGATTAGGCAGGCTGTCCGATTGAGCCGTGGCTGCAAGAGTGTTACTTCCCAGCACTTCTTGAGCGATAGCGAGCACCAGAGTACTGTCGACACCGCCAGAAAAAGCCACGAGAACACGATCCATTTTTTGGATCAACGATTTTAGTTTTTCAGTTTTTTCGGGTAGTGACATAATAGCCAAAAAATAATTTATCAGGGCTAAGAGTATCACAAAGGAGGGGACAAAAAAAATCCGGGAACAGGGTATGTTCCCGGACTCCGAGGAGGAGATGCTTGTAGAGATGGAAAATCCAATCCATTTCTCTTGAATATAGTTTATCGAAAGCCTGTAAGGGTGTCGCGGGTTTTTGGACAAAAGCTATACCTTACAAAATCTGTGCAAGATTGAAATACAGGTTTTAAAGCCTTAGTCCCTAAAGAGGCTATTTGATAAGGGGAATTCAGGAAAGTCTACGGGAGGCTTATAAGGGGCTAGTGCAAAATTTGCAGTTATCGTGCCACTTACAGATAGTTGCTAGCTAAGATCGGCTTTCAGTTTGAGTTCTCTCAACTGCTTTTTGTCCACCTCGGAAGGTGCCTGAGTCATCAGACAAGTCGCTTTCTGTGTTTTTGGGAATGCGATTACATCGCGGATGGAATCAGCTCCCGTCAACAGCATAGCGATGCGATCAAGACCCATTGCGATACCGCAGTGAGGTGGAGCTCCGTATTGCAACGCATCAAGAAGGAAACCGAATTTCGCTTCTGCTTCTTCTTTGCCGATGCCGAGAAGTTTGAACATTTTTTCCTGGATTTCTTTTTGGTGGATACGAATACTACCGCCGCCAATTTCGTTGCCATTTAAAACCAGATCATAGGCGCGAGCTTTGATGGCCCCAGGGTCAGATTCAAATTTATCCATATCTTCTTCCCGCGGAGCGGTGAAGGGATGATGCATGGCGGTGTGTCTTTTTTCTGCTTCGTCATATTCTACCAGGGGGAATTCGGTTACCCAGATAAAGGCGTTCTTCGACTCATCAACAAGGTTCAATAGTTTGGCAATGGCAAGACGTAAATGCGCTAATGCATCGGCAACAATTTTAGGTGTATCGGCGATGAACACTACTGTGTCCCCTGGTTTGCTGCCCAATTTTTCCAACATTTTGTCGAGCATTTCCTGCTCAAAAAACTTGATGATCGGCGATTGTAATTCGTTTTCCTGAACCTTGATCCAAGCCATGCCTTTTGCGCCGTAGGTTTTCGCGATTTCTGTCAAATCGTCCAGTGCTTTCCTGGATAAAGAGTCTGCGCTGTTCTTGATGTTCAATGCGCGGATCTGCCCACCCGATTCCAAAACCTGTGCAAAAACCTTGAATTTGGTTCCACGGACAATTTCAGCGAGATCGACGATTTCCATATCGATTCGCATGTCTGGCTTATCAGTGCCAAACCGATCAATAGCATCTTGATATTTTAAAATAGGAAAGGGTGTTTTAATTTCTTCATTCAAGACTTCTTTATATATAGCTGCCATCATCTCTTCGATCATTTGAAAAAGTATTTTTTCATTGCCGAAAGACATTTCAATATCTATCTGGGTGAACTCCGGTTGTCTGTCATGCCGTAAATCTTCATCGCGAAAACATTTAACGATCTGGAAATATTTGTCCATTCCTGAAACCATGAGAATCTGTTTGAACAATTGTGGTGATTGTGGCAACGCATAAAACTTTTGTGGGTTCAACCGACTGGGAACCAGATAATCACGCGCGCCTTCAGGGGTGCTCTTAGTCAGCATTGGTGTTTCCACTTCCATGAAACCATGTCGATGCAGTTCGTTGCGGGCGGTGCGAGTGATGTCGTAGCGGATTTTTAAATTACGTTGCAGTTCTGGTCCACGCAGATCTAGAAAGCGGTATTTCAAACGCAATGCTTCCGAAGTGTCTTGAGGTTCCCATGGAGAAATGGGCGGAGTTTCCGATTTATTCAAAATGCTTAACTCATCGACATAGACTTCGATTTTTCCAGTTTTTAATTTGGGATTGACCATGTCCTCGGGGCGGGCACGTACTTTCCCTACTACACCGATGACAAAATTACCGCGAATGGATTGTGCGTGCTCGTGTGCTAGCTGGTCGATTTGTGGATTCAGTACCACTTGGGTCATACCGTATTTGTCCCAAAGGTCGACAAATATTAATCCGCCATGGTCGCGGCGCGTATGTATCCATCCACAAAGAGTGACCTGTTGGTCAATATCTTTGTCCGTTAATTCTCCGCAATGATGTGTTCTTTGTAGTTCGCTACTCATTTATGACCTTTATTTTTAGACAAGAGATTTCGCCAGCCGAGTCGTTGTGCGACAAAACGGATAACTTACTGAAAACAGAGGATACTTGCAAGGGGTAAATCGATGAAACAATGGAAATATTAAGACTCAACACCTTGAGTGCTGGTTTCGCCCTCGGCATCGGCTTCTTCATTTTCCTTCTGTTCTGCAGCCAGTCGCTCAGCTTCGATTTTAGCCTTTTCTAATTGTTTTTTATGCAGTTGATAGTCAATGACCATTTGCGGTTTGATCTTAATTGCCAGTGGAATATTAACTGTGCTGCAAGAACGCATGCAGACACCACAACCCGTACAAATATTTTTATCGATAATGGGTTTGTCGTCTACCTGATGAATTGCGCCGGGAACCGGACAGTCAATGACACATTGTTGGCAGAATGTTTCGCCATAGGCCTGGCATTTCTTTTTATCGAGAATGGCATAACCCATACTCACATCCGTCAATTCTTGGACAGGTAACAGTGCCCCATCTGGACAAGCGGAAATGCACGGCAAGTCTGTGCACATGACGCAGGGTGTTCGCATTGCATCAATATAGGGAGTGTTGTGAATGAGAAATCCAAATTTTTTCGGAGCCCTTTGAATCGCATCTTTCGGGCAGGCATGAATGCATTCTTCACAGCGTGTGCAGGCTTGCAGAAACGCTTTCTCCGATATCGCACCAGGGGGTCTCAGCACCGGAACCCTTTTGGTGATTTTATCGACGGCCTTGTTGACGTTGTCTATTTTGCCCTGAACATTGTCCATGGCAGGCTTGGCAAAGAAGTGAAACCCCTGACGCAATAAATTCCGTCGATCGTATTCCGGGTCTTCTTCCTCGCCTTCTTCCAACGCGAAAATGTTGAGACTCGGCTGTTCCTGTTCTGCTGTTTCAAGAACCTCCGCAAAAGATTCTTCCTTTTTTTCTGTATTATCTACAGTATCAGATTCGATACTGTTGGAGGATATGGGGGCGGGGTCGGACTTGAATTTAGAAATCAGACGTTTGAAAAAACCCGGTTTTGGGGCTTCTTCTTCTGGTTGTGACGACTCGGTAGATTCCTCAGTGACTGAGGGCTCACTGTCTTCGACTGCGAGTTCATCGGCTTCCAGTTCTTCGGATTCTTCTGGGTCGGATTTTTTCTTTTTTTTGGGTTGTTTTTGTCTGTCTTCTTCAACCGCTTCGGCAAAATCGCCTAACCTGCCAAAGGAGAATAAATCGCGACGCGAAACCTCTTTCGGTTCTTCAGGCTCAGGAGGGGTGATGGTCTCTGAATCGAGACTCATGATGTCGGGACCACTCGCGCTGGAATGGTTCCCTCGCTGATCTTCATCGATGAGGTCTTCTACCCCTCGTTCGACGACTTTTTTACCCTTGAAGGTTTTTTTTGCAAGGCTGTATCGAAACTTCATCTATCTAAAGCAAAAGGTTAGTGAAAAATAAACTTACTTCGTAAGCCAACCTCGCTCCTGCGCGATGTTGTTATAGTCGTGCCAGTTTTGCGCATCGGCATTTTCCAGCATGTACTCATCCATCGCCAGAACAAGTGGATGTCCCTTATTAACGAAAGACTGTACGGTTGGGAATCTGAGGATGAACGTTGTGACAGCGGCCTTGCTCAAGACCATAATTTTTTCATTTGCCAGTACTGTTTTCAACACTTCTTCGCTATTTGTATCTGTTATTGATTCAAACAGCTTTGCGGTTTCTTCTTCGAGTTCGGGGTGTTCATCGCAGACGATGGCGGCGTTCATCTGCAATTCAAGAATTCTCTGGTAGTCCGATTCATCATACTCGCCTTCCATGCGGCCTTCTTCCCAAGCCGATCCCTCTGCCTTGCGGTCGCCGGGTGTGTCCTTACGTTCGGACGTTTCCGAAAATGCCAGGTTTGCCTCATCAAGCATTATTTTTACTTTCACTTCTGCGCTGGTTTCAGTTTGTGACATAACTCGTTTTTTGCTCCATTTACTATAAGGCCGGGCATTATCCTCTAAGGCTACAAAGGAAAACCCGGCACACTGTTAAATTTGGATTTTGTAGGTATTGGTGCCAATATGTTAGCATTAACTCATGGGATTCCAAAAACTTTAAAGCGAATTACGACTTCAGGGGAAAAGTATGTGTTCCTCGAAGTACGCAATCGGAAGTCTGGAATCAAATTATGATACCATAGCGCTCCATCGAATGAGTTGGGTTTTGAGGAATATATGAAAAAAGTAATGTTGATATTTCCACCGGAATGGGTGCCCACGGCCCCTTATCTGGCATTGCCCAGTCTTGCAGCGGTGTTGCGGCAAAACAACATCGAAACTGTCCTCAAAGACATCAATGTCGAGATGTTCGACCATTTTTTTACACCCGGATTCCTGCTGTTTATAAAAGGAAAGATCCAGGATCGTTTCAAAGCTCTCAAGAATCAACGGGAGCCCCTCACTCCAGAAGACATTGAAATAAAGCAAATGCTCGATGACTATCAGCGGATAGACCTCGACCACCATATAGAAAAAGTGACCCGCGCAAAGATCATCATGCGCAGCGAAGAGTTTTATGAGGTAGAGAAAGCCGAATGGGCGCTCAACGCATTCCGTGAGGTGATGGAATATATCTCTGTTGCCTATTTCCCGGCGAGCATTCAGTTTTATCCAATCGAGAGTAACCTCAACGTTTACCGTCCATGGGTTTCTGAAGATTTACTAAAAGTACCTTTCGATAATAAGGTCAATGTCTACGCCGATATCTGCCGCCAACTGGTTTTACGATCCATTAAAAAAGAAAAACCGGAAGTGGTAGGCATCTCTATAGGCACCCCAGTACAGCTTATGGCGGGGATCACATTTGCCACATTGATTAAAGAAGCCTACCCCGATATTCATGTCACCGTGGGTGGAAATATCATCACCCGATTGAAAGACGAGTTTGCTAAAAAGCCGCATTTTTTCGGTAAAGCCTTCGACTCCATGATCACTTACGAAGGTGAACACGCACTAGTCTGGTTGGTGGAAGCGTTGTCGGGCAAACGCAAAATGTCAGAAGTGTCGAATCTCATCTATAAAGATGAAGAAGGTCAGATGCATGTCAACGAAACCTATCAAGAGCGAGTGGATCAATTGCCGCCGCCTGATTTCGATGGCATGCCGTGGGAAAAATATTTCTCACCGGAAAAACTGGTGCCCTATCTCGGCACAAGAGGATGTTACTGGGGTAAATGTACTTTCTGCGATCATGGTGCCGGGTATATCGATCAGTTTAGAGCAAAACATGCAGATCAGATCGTTGATGAACTTGAATACCTGAAAAACAAACTCAACGCCAAACATTTTATGTTCACCGACGAGTCGTTCCCTCCGGCGTTATTTCTAAAATTACCGCCGATGATGGTTGAACGTGAACTCGATATCTATTGGACAACACTCATCCGTTTCGAATCGCAATTATTGGAACCGGAAACCTGGGACATGGCCCATAAAGCGGGCTGTCGATCCCTTTATTACGGACTGGAATCCGCCAACGAACGCATCATTAAACTGGTTAAGAAAGATACCGACATCGAAGCCGCGAAAATCAATCTCGAACAGGCCAAACGGGTGGGTATATGGAGTCATGTCATGTGTTTTTACGGGTTCCCCAGCGAAACCGAAGCCGAAGCCGAAGATACTCGAAACTTCCTCATTGAAAATCAACATCGCATCCCGTCCGTCGAGATGTATTTCTTTGTTCTCTATAAAAATGCACCCGTAATGTTTGCAAAGGATGAATATAAAATCGATGTGAAGGTCAATCCCGAACACGATCTTGCTCTCGATTATTACTACACTCCCGAATCGGGTCAGACCACCGAAGAAGCGATGCAACGTTACGAAAAATTCTATCAGGAAGATTTCAATCCCTGGGCAATGCGCATCAACGCCCGTGAACACGTTTTTCTCTACATCACCAAGTTCGGTACCAGCGACTTGCCGCAACTCTACGTAAAAAACAATCCCGAAGCACACCACCTCGAAGCCGAAGTAATGCTCTAGCCGCCAGCGTGCCGCTGGACTCTATAGGTCGATACCCTTATTGCGAAACAAATACCTTCAAGCTTCTGGATATAGTTTTCAAAAGAATACGTCTTGTTCGATCGCAGGGTTATTTTGCTTTATGAAGATCGTAATATGAAGTAATATTATATATTACCTTTAAGGAGGATTCCATGTCCAAGCCATCGGCAAGAATTTCTTTTGTTACACCGAAGGATACGCGCAAAAAGCTGGATCAAATTGCAGATGCCTTCGACACCAACCTCAGTTCGGTTATAAACAATGCACTGGATCAGTACATTGATTTGCATGAATGGCAATTAGCTCATATTAAAAAGGGAGTCCAAGCTGCAAAGAAGGGTGACTTCGCATCTGATAAGCAAGCCGCTGACTTTTTTAAAAAATACGGTAGACCTGCATGAAGGTCCGCTGGACTCGGCAATCCCTCAAAGATTTAAAATGTCTCCACGAATACATTGCCGAAGAAAACCTCGAAGCCGCAGGTGAAATGGTTGCCCGAATTCATGAAGCCGCCACGGAACATCTGACACTGCACCCAAGAATGGGAAAAGAAGGGCGGGTTTCAGGGACTCGCGAGCTTATACTTGCAGGCACTCCATACATAATCGTATATGTCTTAAAGGGAAGTGAAATTCAAATTGTCACCGTCCTCCACTCCTCACGCCGCTGGCCGGATCAAGTATGAATGCGGCCAGCGTGACGCTGAATTCTATAAGTTGGTACTTATTTAGCGAATCTAATGCCCGGCAGGGGTAGGGTATGTCGAGGCATCTGAATTTTTTAATTGATGACGAACTAAATATTGGGTATTCTTCTAATGCGACTAAAATTAGTTGCGAATTGGAGGGGTGTTGAGTCGAAAAGAAAAAATGATCAAGCGTCTATTGGCGCGGCCCCGGGATTTAACCTGGGAAGAGTTGACCGGAGTGCTGATATTTTTGGGATACAAAGAATGGAAAAAGGCTAAAACAGGAGGTTCGAGGCGAAGGTTTGTTCATGCCAGTGCTCCACCCATCAACCTTCACAAGCCACACCCGAAAAACATCGTCAAAATGTATGTGATTCGGGAAGTAATCGAATTTTTAGAGCGTGAGGAACTGTTATGAAAGACATGATGGAATACAAAGGCTATTTAGGGTCGGCACATTACACTGATGAAGACGCCGTTTTCCACGGGAAAATTGAATTTGTCAAAAGCCTGGTGACCTATGAGGGTAGCAGCATTAAAATCCTTCAAAAGTCATTTAAAGAAGCTGTGGATGACTATCTGGATATGTGTGCTAAAGAAGGGAAGGAGCCGGAAGAATCTTTTAAAGGTAGTTTCAATGTGCGCACCGGTTCTGAGCTTCACCGTCGTGCGGTTTTAGCTGCTAAAGAAAGAGGCATTAATCTCAACCAGATCGTAATCGAAGCCCTAGAAAAACAACTCTAGCCGCGAGGCGCGGCAGCCGATAGGTCGGTGCTCTTTTTGGCGAAATTAATACCCTCAAGCTTCTGGATATGGTTTTTAAAGTCCCCCTTATAAGGAGAATTTAGAGGGTTTCGAATTAAGCGGGGTTGCGGGTAAGAAAATCTCGAATTCCTGAGATCATATTTGAAACTTGCTCTTTTGAATATTCTTCATACTTCCCATGAGCGGCTTTATTTCTTAGGTCTAACAATGCGGTAATATTTTTTTGATCTAATTTTGTGTAAGCTTCTGCTTTGGTCAACTCGGTATTTATTAGGTCTGCTTTTTTAGGTTCTATTCGAGAGGAAACAGTTATTTCTGTGTCGATATTATTTTTTTGACAAAGCTGCCTTAAATGAGCTTCTAAAGAACTGCCCGCTATTACGGCAGCTGCATCTTTATAGCCTTCATCTAATAGATGTTGAGCCATTTCAAGAAAATCCCCAAATAACTCACCATGTAACAGTTCGGTAAGCGATTCAATATGTCCAGCGGCAATATCTTGTCGAAGAGCGTCGATTACACCTACTATAGGTTCTACTTGATAAAAAGAGCCTTGATATTTATCCATGATAAATTTTGCTTGTTTGGCATAGGTCGAAACAGACCCGGCGGCACGTTCAATAGCGGCAATGGACAACATAATTATTTTTTGTTTGTCTTTATCACTTGCTCTTCTTAGTTCTGCATCATGGCAGCCTCTGGCGATTCTTTGAGCTTCTTCCAGAATTTTATCTAATTGTTCAATGAATTATTTTGATAGGCCAGTTTTCATAGTGAGTAAATAGTACCATACTCGTCATCGCGAACCGCAACGCGGAGCGGCGATCAAGTTTTGATTGAATTATTTAATTCCCCCTCATCCTAACCTGCCACTCTCTGAGTGCTCCCTCTAGGGGAGAAGGGATGTTATTTTAGCAGCAGGAAGCTTTAAAGTATTGCGCTTGAGTGTTCCGTCGGCTTGATGGGTAATGCAGAGTAGGCGGCGGTGCCTTCACCGCGCCTCACTGTCTCTGGAAGCCGCGCATTTGGGGGATGGTGCCGTCGAACTCTTCTGTCGTGGCGAGGGGTTCGGGTTTCTTTTCTTCGCCTTTTTTCTGGGCGAGAAATACACATAGATCGGGATTGACCTGATTTTCCGGGCACATTTTTAGGTGCTGGCGGAAGAACGGCATGTTGTAGACGGGATCGTTATACAGCGCATCGAGTTTGTAATGATCGAACAGCCCCTGTAACGGACGTGGTCCAACTAAAAAGAGGAACCCTTCTGGTTCCAATGCCTGAGATAGAGAATTCAACATACTTTCGCAGGCTTCTCTATCCTGATGGTACATGAACGGAATCCATTTAAAGATCAGTCCATATTTTTGGTTGTAGGAGTCGACAATATGATCTGCCTCTTTCAGAAACGAAACCTTTTCGAGATTGCTCAATTGGTTCTTTGAGACGGCGAAGTTCCATAACAGTTGTGCGTTTTTTTGTGCGAACTCGGGGTCACTGTAAAGAACGGTGTATTGGCGATCTTTTGAGCTGTCGATACAACCTGCAAGAACGGTGTCGAAAGTGTGGATGAGAACCTTATCGATTTTTTCCAGCTTGGATGCCATTGCCGGAGCCATTTCCATGTAATGAAAAATCTGATCGAGTACCATCGGTTGCGTGGAGGACTCCTCGATATCTGCTTGTCCTTCTGGGTAGAAGGGAACGGTGTATAAAGATT
>JAJDBA010000123.1 GCA_029261675.1 Nitrospinaceae bacterium | reverse complement strand
GCATCGACTTTTGATTCCTTCAGTCTTTTCTTTGCTTGCTCCGCGCTACGAATGTCTCCATTGCCGATGATAGGGAGTTTGGCTTCCTCTTTAACTTCTGCCATCAAGTCCCAATTGGCTTTGCCATCGTAACCCTGAGCGCGAGTGCGCCCGTGTATTGCCACCCATTCGCAGCCGGAATTGTAAGCCGCCTTGACGCATTCGTGTATGGTCAGTTCTTCTTCGTTCCACCCGGTACGCATTTTTACTGTAAGGGGAAGTCGAATGCCTTTTTTTATAGTGGAAAGAAATTTTTCCAGATAGGCCGGGTCGCGTAGCAATGCCGCTCCACAACCTTTCTTGACCACCTTCTTGACCGGACAACCAAGGTTGATATCGATAAAATGCGCGCCGGTAGCCTCTACAAACTCAGAGGC
This sequence comes from Nitrospinaceae bacterium, assembly GCA_029261675.1. Lineage (GTDB taxonomy): Bacteria > Nitrospinota > Nitrospinia > Nitrospinales > VA-1 > UBA8687. The sequence goes on along the minus strand of JAJDBA010000123.1, from coordinate 5,992 downwards.
TTGAACAATATCTTCCGCTGATTCCCCAAATAGTTGAATGCCGACAATAGATTTGGAGTTTGCATGAACCCGCATCATTTTTCGTGTTTTCTCGGAGTTGTAGAAAAGTCCTTTAGCAGAAACCAACTCGGAGATTAAAACACCCGCATTCATTTCATCCATCAATTGCCGGAAACAAACATCGGTGATGCCCGCCATAGGTGCCAGCCAGAATGGATTGCGTGCCTTGGAAAATAAACCTTCCATTTTTTGCTCAGGGTTTCCGTGAGTGGGATGAGGTGGAGTAAAGGTGTTCATTGAGTTTATATTTTTGCTAATTCTAAGAAGGGTTCAAAATGTGCGGGTGGTTCAACTCTAAACTCCATCGTCCGATCAAAGCACTGAAACTCGAGACCCCAAGCATGTAAACCGTATTGATAGATCCCTGCGCTTCCTTGTCCATAAACCAGATCATTATAAATGGGCAGTCCATAACTTGAAAGATGAACTCGAATCTGGTTTGTTCTTCCTGAAAGAGGAGAAACTTTTAAAAGCGATTGTCCATTTTTTGTAGCAAGCCATTGAACTTCGGTTTTTGCTGATTTCGCATTTTTGATCTGATCACCGACACCTCTATGCGATCCCTTTAAAACACCAATGGGCGCATCAATACAAAAATTTTCTGTCTTAGGCTCCCCTTCTACTAAAGCAAGGTATTCCTTTTTTATTCGGTGGCTCTTGAATTCGTTCATCAGGGCACCTGCGGCTTCACGTGTTCGGGCGAATACGATCACACCTGTGGTTGTCGCATCCAATCTTTGTACTGGCCGGGGAATTTCTTCGGGATACCACTGCTTCAAAATCTCCGTCATGCTGTTTTGAAAATAACGCCCGCTAGGATGAACCGGGATAGGAGCGGGTTTATTGAAGACCCGTATAAGCGAATCTTGATAAACAACTTTCAACCTGCGATCTGCAGGTGGTTCTTGCCGCATACCGGCATGGGTAATAATTTGATCCCCTTCTTTCAGGATATAACCTGTCTGTGCGGTCACTCCGTTTACCGAGATATCTCCATTTTCTATTTGAGCGATCCAGTCCTGTTGGGTTTGGTATGTAAAACGTGAAGCAAAATATTCTTCAATAGAAATTCCGCAATATTGCGGCGAAGGAGAAGATTTGTAAATCTGCTGGCTTGCTTCTGGCTGGAATAATGCATCTACCATCACGTTAGTCCCGAAGAGGTAATATTGCGTTCTATAGTAAAAAGCTCAACAACCTCTTTTAGCTTTACGGGCATCGACCTATTACCAGCGGCAGTTTGCCGCTTAGTTCCATTGGGGATTTACAGGGGCTTGAACGAGATATTCGTAATCTTTGCCAAGAGAGCGCACTACATTTGCCCAGATTCCGTCTTCATTATTTTGAAAAACAAATTCACCACAGGCTGCAGAGGTCAACCAGCTAAGGCGGGTCATTTCCTCCGCCAATTGCCCGGCACCCCAGCCTGAGTACCCTAGATAAAAGCGAATATTTTTTTCCGGGTTTTTAACACGAGTCATTAAATTATCAAGCAACTCCCAACTCATTCCTAGATAGACGCCATCGCAAATGGACTCCAGTTCGGGTAAAGGTTCTTCGGAATGACACAAGTAAAATACTTGTGAAGGGGAGACAGGACCGCCTAAATATATTTTTCCAGAAGGAAACTCAGACATACCCATTTCAGCAAATACTTCTTTCGAGTCAATGGGGGCGGGTCGATTGATCACCAGCCCAAAAGAACCTTCGTCATCATGATTGCATAACAAAACAACCGTGCGCGAAAAGTTGGGATCGGGTAATACTGGATTAGCAATCAGGAAATATCCTTTGCCGTATTCTTGATTGGACGGTTCTGGCATGACGCAATTACAAGTTTAAGGATTGAAGTTTTTTGAAATTGGGTTCAACCTTAGCTTCCTCTTTTCCCTCGGAGGAAGCGAAGTTGTTGTCCAGCGCAATACTGACCAATTCGGGAAACTTTGTTGAAAGAGCCAATGCCATAATACCTTCATCGCCGATTTCGTTCTGCGCCAAATCCAAATCTTCTAATTTTGATAACCCGTTATCCCTTGCCATTATTTTTGCGCCTTCATCTTTAATAGCATTTCGGTATAGATTGAGCGACTTCACCTTGTGTAAAACTTTAGATCGGATAAGATGGCGAATCCCTTCCGGGCCAATATCGTTACCGCCTAATTCTATCCAATTGACCTTGGAAAATAATTCAGCTTCTGCGAGCAGTTGTACTCCTACGTCACCTATACGGTTTCCCCCCAGGTTCAGTCGGCGCACTTTCGCTACACGTTCATCACGAGTAATAATGGTCATTCCATTTTGGCCGACACAATACCCTTTCAGGCTCAGTTCTTTGCCGTCTGGACTCAGAGTTTCTCCAACGACTTTTTTCATGGCCTCCTGCAGTTTATCGCCAGTCAAAGTGCAAGGCTCCGCAGGTTTGTAAATATCAAAATGTGTAATGGAAGGCATTTAGACCCCTTATATTTTTGGAATAGCGTTAACCTCTAATAAATATGAAATTATGGGGCCAAACGCTAAAAAATGATTAAAAAAAGCTAACAAAAAGAACTAATTCGATTGCAAACAGGCTATTATAAGGTTGACAGAAAATCAATTATATTTTAGATTTCCAAGTTTCACTCAAAGCTTGGGGGAGTCCGCCAATCCGTTTGATTGGCAACTGCGATAAGCGGCAGAATTCTATTAATTTGTGAGTAATTTTAGCTAGAGGGCAATGGTATGAAACTTGATTTTGATAAAATGGGGGGTCTGGTTCCAGCGATTATTCAGGACGCAGAAACCGGGAAAGTGTTAATGCTCGCCTATATGAACACCATTGCCTGGGAAAAGACCCTGGAAACGGGAAAAGCATGGTTCTACAGCCGCTCACGGGACAAACAATGGATGAAAGGGGAAGAAAGCGGCAACGTCCAAATTGTGAAGGAAGTGTTTGTTGATTGCGATGACGATACCGTGCTTTTGAAAGTAGAACAGGTAGGCAAGGCCGCCTGTCATAAGGGCTATACCAGTTGCTTTTTTAGAAAAGTTGACGGGGATGTGGAAATCGTAGAAGAAAAAGTATTCGACCCGGAAAAAGTTTATAAAAAATAAATTGCACCTAAACCATTAAGAAAGAGATCAATCCATGAGCGGTAAAGTATTAAAACTAGGAATTCCTAAAGGTAGTTTAGAAGAAGCAACGGTAAAACTTTTTGCCCGGGCGGGTTACAATATAAGAATTAAAAGTCGTTCTTATTTCCCCAGTATCGATGATGATGAAATTGAGTGTATGCTAATTCGCGCCCAGGAAATTGCGCGTTATGTAGCGGATGGTGTGCTTGACGCGGGCTTGACTGGTAAAGACTGGATTATGGAAAACCGCGCTGATGTGGAAGAAATAGCACCGTTGGTTTACTCCAAAGTCTCAGCGCGACCCGTTCGTTGGGTTCTGGCTGTGCCTAACGATTCCTCTATCCAAACAGTTAAAGACCTGCAAGGAAAACGGATTGCTACAGAAGTCATCAACTTGACAACAGATTGGTTGAAAGGCCATGGGGTGACTGCCAACGTGGAGTTTTCCTGGGGGGCCACAGAAGTCAAAGCTCCCAAGCTGGTTGATGCGATTGTTGAAGTCACAGAGACCGGGTCGTCCCTCAAAGCAAACAATCTAAGAATTGTCGACACCTTAATGGAATCCACAACTCGCTTTATTATGAACAAGACTGCAAACCAGGATGCTTGGAAACGCAATAAGGTCGACCGTCTTGTATTGATGTTGCAAGGTGCCATGGCAGCAAACGGCAAGGTAGGATTGATGCTCAACGCGCCGAAAGACAAGCTGGATGAAATCGTTAAGGTTTTTCCACCTGGTAAAAAACCAACGGTCTCTGAGCTGAACAACCCAGAATGGGTAGCTATCAATGTGATTCTCGAAGAAAAATTGGTACGAGATTTTGCTCCTGATCTTAAAAAAGCCGGCGCAGAAGATATCGTCGAATATCCATTGAACAAAATCATCCACTAGCCACTCGGCGTGGGGCCAATAGGTCGAAACCCGAGAAGCAAATATAGGTTTTAAGGCCATTTTACTATAGGGGAGTTGCTTCCCACGTAGTAGGGGCGAGTTATTTAATTTTTGGGCGAACGACTACGATCTGGATGTAGTTTGTCAAAGAGGTTTTCCGCCTCGCATTTTCTATGCAAGAAAACACTGAAAAACCAGAATACTCAGACGTTCCTGAAAAGGATGAAAACTCTTCGGATGTCGAAGAAACCTCCGAAATTCCTGAATCGCCTGAAGACGAGTCTCCGTTCGAAGAACACGAGGGAGAAGTCCTCCCCGCCGAAAGAAAAAAAGGTAGTGGTTGCGGATTCCTTATCTTCATCTTATTGCTTTTAACAGGTGGTGGGGGTTACCTTTATTACACCGATCAGGTTCCACCGCAAATCATGCAGTGGATTGAACCTCTTATTGAATCGCAACCGAAACAAAAAGATCCAATAGTAAGGCCGCTGGTTGTCAGTCCTCCTGAAAAAAGTCCAGTTACATTAGAAGAGAAACCCGTTTTTGAAGAACCACTAGGTATTGAAGAAGAGCCACCCGCTCAAATAGTCTCTCCCCCTTCAGTAGAAACGGAACATATCAGTGGTTCTCCAACAGAACCCGTCTCTGAACCAACAGATGTCGATTATCCCGTTAAAATTTCTGGCACCACCACATCCGATGTTGAAGTTGCAATGGAAGAACCTGAAGTTCAGGAAAGGTTTGTGGAGCGAGTACCTGTGTTCTCTCCCCCGCTACCCAAATCTGTGGAGTCTGATCCACCGGAAAAAGAAAAAAGGAATGAAGCCGTGCAGGCTTATCTCGATTTCGTAGAATCGGCTCTGGTTGAAATAGGAGGGTTGATTAAAACAGGGTTCGCCAAAGGAAAAGATTTTGTAATGAAATCTATTGGTTGAGCAGGAATCTAAATAGTTCCTTCATCGAAAGCGAATTCGAAGGGTGTTTTTTTCTCAATCAGTCCGGCGGATTTGCAAAGAGACTGAAAATGGCTCAATCCGTCTAACTCTTCGCCTCCTAAATTGTAGCGAATTTTATTTTGTAGATAATCGAGTAACAACGGTTCAGGGAACTTCGTAAGGCGCGACTGACTACGCACCGTGCTGGCAATTTTCATCAATCCTTCTTGTTTTGCAACGCGAAAGATTTCCACAATTCGTTCGTCAATATCGACTCCTTCTTTGACGGCAATCACCGCGTGTACAAAAGTCTTTCCCGTTCTTTGATACCACTCTTCGCTAAGATCGTATATTGTTGTGCCTTCTTTTTTAAATCCCAGAGCGGGATCGCCAATGATGAGAGCGGCATCGTGTTCTTCCAGCATTTTTTCGGGATCGGGATCACAGTCCACCCATTTCAAATCCGGCGACATTTCATTTTTAAACAACAGTTTCAATAAAGCCACCGAAGTACGGGACCGGTTATCAATAGCCAAAGATTCGATTGTCTCCAGTGGATATTTGGAAACCAGCAAAACCGTGCCGACTTGCCCCTTGGATGCAATGGACACTCCCGGCAGTAAACGCAAACGATCCGTGTGTTTCAAATATTCGATGGAGGGGATCATGGCTAGGTCTAGCTCGCCTCGGTTAAGCTGATCGGCAAGGTGAGCAGGGGTTTCGGTATGAATTTCTATCTTTGTCCAGTCACCCATAGTTTTCAGGGCATCGCGTAACGGTTGCGCATTGATGAAATCGTGAATTCCAAATTTTAACAAATGAAATAATCTCCTGAAAAAACAAAAAGGGATGGGGGAAGCCCCCATCCCTTTTAAAGTAAAACTAAAAACTGCTAGAGAAAAAACGGTGCCATCACCAGCGAAACAATCGACATCAATTTGATGAGGATGTTCATTGCCGGACCCGAGGTGTCTTTCAGAGGATCACCCAC
>JAJDBA010000122.1 GCA_029261675.1 Nitrospinaceae bacterium | reverse complement strand
CCACCGGGTGTTGCCCGGTTATTTCTTTTCTTTTTGGATAAATTCCCAGATGTCGGCAGGGTGTTCACGCAGATCTTCAGGGTTTCTCCAGATAGCCCGGATCATCCCCGTTTTATCAATAACAAAAGTGGTCCGTTCGATATATTTGACCATATCGCCAAGATCCTCTTCTTCCTTGATAACCCCATACTGCTCGGTCACTTTTTTGTATTCATCAGCCAGAAGAGTGAATCCGAACTGGAAAACTTCGATAAACTGTTGATGGGCGTTTACACCATTCCAACTACAGCCTAGAACCTCAACCTCACGGGTTTTGAACTTACGGTTCCACTCGTTGAATCCCACCATCAAGCGCGTGTCTTCGGGGCTACTATCCTGTCTGTAAAAAGCCAGAACCACCCACTTTTTATCCTCAAAGTCTTTCAGGCTGATTTTTACCTTCTCTTCAGCAGAAGGACTGGATGCACCTGCTTTATAGCCATAAACGGCGGGTAACTCAAAATTTGGCGCACGATCCCCTACTTCTAATTCATCGGGCATGGATATTCCTATTAATTAAAGGTTAACTACTCGCCAAATGCGGCTTTGATCAGAGGTTCTACTTCGCCCTTCGATTCCATCTCATCAAGAATATCTGTATCGCCATAAAACTTACCATCAATAAAAACTTTTGGCAGAGTAGGCCAGTTGGTCATTTTGGTGAGAGCTTCACGCTTGGTCATATCTTCGAGACAATTAACAACCTCAAAAGGATAGCCATATTTATTAAAAAACTGAATGGTTTCTACTGTGAATCCGCATTGTGGCGCAGCTTTTGTACCCTTGCCATAAATCAGAATTTTATTTGCTGCAATTTCTTCCTTAATTTGATCTTCAATACCAGCCATCTCTTACTCCTTTGCTTAATAATGTGTTTACAATAAAGTTTATAATCACCCCATGCCTATGGGACAGCCGTTTTTATTTCAGCTGCGTGGACTCGACCATCCGCCATGGCAGGATTCAGAGCATCCTGAACCTTTCGGTGTCGATCCATTATTCCTAATTCTTCAAAAGATGCCGAGACGACGTGGATGATAAAATGATCACTCATCCCCGTTTTATCCATCACATTCACTTCCGCATCTGGGACAGCAGCTTTAACGATACCAATCAAATCTGGAATACTAATCATCCTTTTTCCTTTTAAAATGATGTTTTATACCAATAAACCGTAACTGTTTGATTCTAATTCTAGCAAAAGGATTTAATGTTTTGTCCCATTTTTTTCAATATACTTAATACAAGAAAAAAAATACATCGATTAAAATTACACACACCTTCTGGATTAAATTAGTTACAACCAGAGACTTTTAAGTTACCCTATAACTTGATCAATACAAGTTTTGGCATGGGGATACTTTTTCCAGTTCACAGTTTCGAACCATAACCTAAACGAACACAAACAATGCCCTTTCTCTATTCACGCTATTCCTTCCTGTGCGCTCTATTTTCCTTGGGCTTAGGTTTACTCGTACTAGCTGGCTGGTACTTAAAAATCCCATTGTTGATTCAGGTTCACCCTTCATTTGTACCAATGCAGTACAACACGGCCCTTGGCTTCCTGTTTTGCGGAACAGGATTGTTTTTTTTGACTCAGGGTAAGCCTACTCCAGCTCTTGCGCTGGGTAGCCTCGCTTTAGCGGTTGGAGGTCTCACTTTAATTCAATACTTGTTTGTAATCAATATTGGTCTGGATGAATTGTTTATGAACCACTTCATCACGGTCAAAACCCTCCATCCAGGAAGAATGGCTCCCAACACTGCCCTCTGTTTTTCACTCGTTGGAAGCAGCTTGCTAATATCAGGTTTATCAGGAAAACGATCCTCAACGAGGATAGCTCTTTTTGCTCTATCGGCACTCACTCTGGCACTAAGTGCGGTAGCAACACTTGGATATATAATTGGCATGGAAACCGCCTATGGCTGGGGAAGGCTAACCCGGATGGCTCTTCATACATCAATCGGGTTTTTGGTGCTGGGGTCGGGCATATTCATTTTATCTTGGATCAACTCTCAAACCACCCAGTTGAGCACCTGGTGGAGGCCTGTTCTTGCAACCACCTGTTTAATAATAGTCTCCCTTCTTCTTTATCGATCCAACATCATCCATGAAAACATCCTCATAAAAAATAAAATACAAAGCGCAACTGACTTCCTAAATAATAAGATCTCAAACAGTATTCAATCAAGAGTGTTAGAACTGTCTCGTATGGGAAAACGCTGGGAAACCAGTAAAAATGTTTCTTATAAAAACTGGAAACAAGATGCTACTGAATACATAAAGCACTTTTCACCTTATCAATCGATCCAATGGGTGGACTCTACTGGAAAAGTTCGCTGGGTCGTGCCATCTATAAAAAATACCCCAAAAGGCTTATCTCAAATAGTAGATGAAAATCAAAAGACAACTATGATGAGCGCAAAAAGTCGAAAAAAACCTTCAATCAGTCCCATTATAAAGCTAGATCAAGAAGAATATGGGTTTTCAATAATTATTCCGATTTTTCGGCCTAGTCAATTCGATGGCTATCTCGTGGCAAATATTTCTACAAATGACTTTTTAAATTTCAATTTCGACACAAACCTGAAGCAAGATTTTTCCTTCAGGCTTTATTCAAAGGGGAAAATGATTTTTGAAAACAAAAAAAACAGCACTTATCACGACCCCTTCTGGCAGAAAAAAAGTTTCATTAAAGTAGATGATAACAAGTGGAAAATTGTACTTTGGCCTAACAGTTCCTTGATAGAAAAGTCTAACTCTCCCGTATCCCTTGTTATATTGCTCGCCGGAATCCTTACATCTTTTTTAATTGGATTTATTATCTACCTAATACAAAGAGAGAGAAAGCAAACTGCTACCCTAAGGAGAATAACCGATAGAAACCGCCTTATCCTTGAAAGCGTAGGAGATGGCATTTATGGGCTGGATACGTTGGGGAACATGTCCTTTTCCAATGCGGCCACAGGAAAATTCTTAGGATATTCTCCCGAAGAATTAGTCGGCCGTAATCAACATGATCTCATTCATCACACTCGAGCAAACGGTACTTCCTTCCCTAAGGAAGAATGTTCAATTCATGCTTCCTATGTACAAGGGAAAACGACTCTAGTTAACGATGAAGTATTCTGGCGAAAAGATGGGACCAGCTTTCCTATTGAATACCTCAGCACCCCCATTTTCGAAAACAACAAGATCACGGGTGCCGTCGTTGTATTTCGAGATATTACCGAGAGGAAAAAAGCTGAAGAAGAACTCAACCAATTCGCTTATGTAATATCGCATGACTTAAAAGCTCCATTACGAGGAATCAAAAACTTAGCTTCCTGGATTCAGGAAGATCTTAATGAAATTATGAGTGAAGAAATTAAAGAAAATTTTGACCTCTTGGTTAAGCGTACAATATCTATGGAAAACATGATCACAGGATTGTTAGAGTATTCCAGAGCTGGAAGAGTCTTCAACAAAGTTCAATCTGTAAATGTTCAAAAATTAATCAATGAAATTGCTGACCTATTAGGGGTTTCTGATAAGGAAATTGTTTCACCTCCAGAGCCTTTACCTACTCTGACTACTGACAAGATTAGAATGCAGCAGGTGTTTCAAAATTTGATCGATAATGCTATCAAACACCACCCAAATAAAGAAAATATACGGATTGAGATTGGGTGCCAAGAAGAAGAATCCTATTATAACTTTTCAGTCTCCGATAATGGTTCTGGGATCAACCCGACACATTTTGAGAAAATTTTTCAAATGTTCCACACTCTGAAGTCCCGTGAACATACTGGCAATACAGGTTTGGGGCTGGCCTTGATTAAAAGAATTATTGAAACCCAAGGAGGAAAAATAACCGTGGCATCCAAGCAGGGCGGGGGAACTACTTTCCACTTTTCATGGCCAAAAGAAATTGAAGAAGGGAAATTATAGGCGAGAACGTCCTGTTTTCTACTGCAAAAACAATGTTATATCTAATTTTTCCGCATCAACATATTTGACGAAATACTCGAAATTTAAGTATAATTTAAGAATCGTTAAGCCTGCTCACGCTATCTAATAGGAAAGAGTTAATTAAGGGAGACTTTTATGACGGTTACAACAGATTTTGTAAAAATAACGCCGAAAGCCAGTGAAGAGGTCATTCGACTGGTTAAAGCAGAAAATAATCCTGAAATTGGACTGCGGCTGGCTGTAAAGGGTGGTGGTTGCTCAGGGTTATCTTATGATCTACAATTCACGCCAAAAGATGAGGGCGATACCATCATTCAACACGAAGGCTTCAATGTCTTTATGGATGCTAAAAGTATGATCTATCTCAAAGGCATGGCGTTGGACTTTCAGGACGGACTACAGGGCAAAGGGTTTGTTTTCGTCAATCCAAATGCAACTTCGACTTGTGGTTGCGGAGAATCTTTCTCCATTACCTGACAACCCGGTTTAACCCCCCTAGCCCCCCTTATCAGGGGGGAACCTGGATTTCCTTCTGACAATGAGATTACAAGCATGCAACTGACTCCCGAAATTCAGGAAGAAATCAATCAAGTAAGGCAAAATTGCGGATATTTTTTTATGGAAGGGTGGAGCATTCTTTCCGCTAAGGGGAATGACACTCTCTCATTTCTGCAAACACAGACCACGAATGATGCCTTGCAGTTGCAAGTGGAGCAAGGTCAGTCCAGTGCTATCACGGATCGGCAAGCGCGCCTGATCACCAGTTTTTCGCTTCATCGTATGGATGAAAATGAAAGCTGGCTCTTATCCGACAATCCCAAAACTCTGCACGATCATCTAGAGTCCTATCACTTCCGCGAAGCCGTTGCTTTTGAGGAACTCGATCTGGAGTTACTGGCTCTTCAAGGCCCCAAGAGCATTTTGGTGCTTGAAAAATTATTCAGTTCACTCCCCGAAAAACCTAATGATATAAAGCGAAATGATTTTGAAGGTGTGCCTCTGACAGTGATAAAAAAATCCTTAACCGGCGAAGAGGGATTCATCATCTGCCTTCCTCCTGAGTTAAAAGAAAATTTCACACAAAAACTGATTAACGCAGAAAATCAACCCACTAAAATTGGAGAACCAGCGCGGGAAGTTCTAAGAATTGAAGCAGGTATTCCTGTATTCGGCAAAGACATGGATGGCAAGAACATCCTCCCCGAAACCGGTCTGGAGCATAGCTCGGTTAGTTACAACAAAGGCTGTTATATTGGCCAAGAGGTCATTGCTCGCATAAAAACTTATGGTGCGCCTAACTTTGCCTTAATGGGGGTGACTATTGAGGGCCCTATCTCACCGCCGATGAATGGGTCGATTTTGCTCGGGGAGAAAAAAATAGGAATTATCAAAAGCTCGGTGCACTCGGCATCTCTCGAAAAATTAATCGCTCTGGCCTATCTACAGAAAGACCATCGTAGTCCGGATGTAGAAA
>JAJDBA010000121.1 GCA_029261675.1 Nitrospinaceae bacterium | reverse complement strand
GGACTCTGCATTTTGCGCGGATGTATGCCTACCAAAACCATTCTCCGTTCATCCGACATAATCTCTTTGATGCGTCGCGCTAAAGAGTTTGGTTTGCTTCCTGTTGAAACTGGAGCCGACCTTGCTGCTATCAACGATCGTAAAAACCAGTTGATCGGGGAGTTTGTCGATTACCGCGTTGGACAATTGAAAGACCCGCGTTTCACCCTCATACAAGAAAAAGCCGAGTTTATTTCCCCCAATGAAGTGCAGGTGGGGACATCTAAGCTTAAGGCCAAATCATTTATTGTAGCTACAGGTTCGGTAATTGCCGATTACCCCATACCCGGATTAAATGAAACCGGGTATATCACCAGCGATGATGCTTTGACAATGCGGGAAGCCCCTGACTCGATCATCGTTTTAGGTGCTGGGGCTGTTGCGGTGGAGTTGGCGCAGTTTTTTCTACGCATAGGAACAAAAGTTACTTTGCTGCAAAGAAGCGGTCATATTTTATCGCAAGGCGATGAGGATCTTGCGCGTCCGGTAGAAGATCGTCTTCGCGAAGAGGGAATGGATCTATTTACAGGAACAAAAATTATAAAAGCTGCCAAAGAAAATGGACGCTCTGCAATCTATTTCGAACACGAGGGAAAAGAAAAACGTGTCGAAGCAGAAACTATTCTGCAGGCTTTAGGGCGAAGGCCAAATATTGATGGACTCAATTTGCAAGCCGCTGGGGTCGAAACAGACAGAGGCCGCGTTACCGTCGATGGCGAAATGCGCACCAACCAGAAAAATATTTTTGCGGTAGGCGATGTCAATGGAATCCACGAGGTGGTTCATATAGCCATTCAACAAGGGGAAATAGCCGGATTCAACGCGTGCAACCCTGAAGAAGCCTCGAAAAAGGTGGATGACAGATTAAAAGCATCGGTTGTTTTCACCGATCCGGCAGTGGCCAGTGTGGGTTTGAGCGAAAAAGAATGCAAGGCAGCAAATATTGACTACCTAGTGGCATCGCATCCCTTCAGCGACCACGGGAAATCGATGTGCCTTGGGGAAACCCATGGGCATGTGAAAATTTTATGCGATCCTGTGAGTGGTGAGGTGCTGGGGGGGCATATTGTAGGGCCAGAAGCGGGAGAGTTGATTCACGAGATCATCACTCTCATGCATTTTCGCGGCACGGTAACCGACCTGATGAACATCCCGCATTACCACCCTACCCTTGCAGAGATTCTGACTTATCCTGCTGAAGAGCTGGCTGAACAATTGCCCGGCAAGTGAAGAAAATTTTGCACACCCCTGAGATCCTTCGATGAACTCAGGATGACGTTTCGAGAAGCCAATTAATCTGTCGCCCTGAGCCTGTCGAAGGGGGAAGCATCTCCGTTTTCGCTAACTATGCAAAAGTTTCGTCAGCAAGAAAATTACATTTCTTCCAGTTTGCCTGCCAGCCGATCCATTTCTTCCTGACTATTTAATTCTGTCGCGCAAACCAAGAGGCTGTTTTTTAACTCTGGATAATGTTGTTCCAAAGGATAGCCTCCAATGATGTGATCCTGTTTCAACTTTTGCAAAACTTCTTCGACGGGTCGCGGACATTCAAGAACAAACTCGTTGAAAGTATTAGTGCCAAATTTAATTTCGAATCCAGGAATGTGAGCCAATCGATTTTTGAGATAATGTGCTTTCCTAACGTTGAGCACCGCCATTTCGCGTAACCCTTGTTTTCCAAGAGTCGATAGGAAAATGGTAGCGGCCAGTGCGCAAAGCCCTTGATTGGTGCAGATATTGGAGGTCGCTCGTTCGCGGCGGATATGTTGTTCACGGGTAGACAAGGTGAGCACATAAGCACGTTTGCCATTTTGATCCTGAGTTTCTCCGGCAAGCCTTCCCGGCATTTGCCGGAGGAATTTTTCGCGTGTGGCGAAGAACCCTACGTAAGGGCCACCAAACGACATTGGTAGTCCAAAGGATTGTCCTTCCCCCACCACAATATCGGCTCTGTGTAATCCAGGTGGTTTTAAAATACCCAAAGATAACGCTTCCGCTACCGCTACTATTAATAACGTTCCATTTTTTGAGAGCCTCTCAGCGAGCGTGGCATATTCCTCAACGGTTCCAAAAAAGTTCGGCGACTGAAGAACGACTGCGGCTGTGTTTTCTGTCAGATTTTTCGAGATAAATTCCAGATCGGTGCCACCTGTCTCTGTATATGGAACTTCCTTTAAATCAAATTTGCTGCCCTTGGTATAAGTATTAACGACACTCCGGTATTCAGGATGGATGGCGCGTGATACTAGAAATTCACTTCGGCGATTGATCCTGTTTGCCATAATCACGGCTTCGGCAAGGGCAGATGCACCGTCATACATGGAGGCATTGGCGATTTCCATACCGGTCAAAAGGCAGACCATGGTTTGGAATTCATAAATAGCTTGCAAGGTCCCCTGACTGACTTCGGGCTGATAGGGGGTGTAACTGGTGGCAAATTCTCCACGCGAAACCAAATGGTCTATCAATATCGGTGCAAAATGCTGATAAGCTCCCGCACCTAGAAATATGGACCCATTTTCGGAAGTGGTGTTTCTTTTTTGCAGCCGCTTCAAGTATGCCGTTAATTCACTTTCAGGCAGGCTGGGGGGCAACTCCAACAACTTGTTTTTTAGCCGTAAAGATTCCGGAATACTGTCGAACAATTCATCAACATTTTTCACACCGATCTCGGCGAGCATTTGTTTGATGTCTTGTTCGGTGTGGGGGATATACCGCATTTTTGGGAGAAGCCTGTTTTAAAGGGTGATTAGCCTTGTTCCTTTTCGCATTGCTTAATGTAGTCGTCAGGACTCATTAATTTTTCAAGTTCCTTTTCGTCTGCAATTTCGATCTCAATGATCCATCCTGTGCTATAGGGATCGCTGTTCACCTGCTCGGGATGCGCTTCCAAGTCTTTGTTTGAGGCTGTAACGGTGCCGCTGACAGGAGCGTAAAGGTCAGAAACAGTTTTGACAGATTCCACAACTCCAAAGGGGTTTTCCTGCTCTATCAGAGTGCCGACTTCAGGTAATTCTACAAACACAATGTCTCCCAGTTGCTCTTGTGCAAACTGGGTAATACCGACTACTGCTTTTTTACCATCCACACGCACCCATTCATGTTCTTGCGTGTAGAGAAGATTTTCAGGGACTTCCATGATGCCTCCAGGAAATTAATAGTTAGCTTTTTTTAATGCGACTTGGCAGGAAAGGGGGCTTAACGACCTCAGCAGGTACGTTCAGCTTCCTGATTTCCACATCCAGTTTAGTTCCAAGTTTTGCATATTCTGTGGATACATAACATAAACCGATTCCGGTATTCAAGGAAGGAGAAAATGTTCCGCTGGTCAATTCTCCAACGGGTGCCCCTTCGCTTAAAACCCGATAATGCGGACGCGGCACACCGCGATCGAGCAGGCGAATGCCAACGAGCTTGCGGGAAAGACCCGCATCTTTTTGTTTTTTAAGTGCTGCCTTGCCCAGGAAATCATCTTTCTGCAATTTGATAACCCA
>JAJDBA010000120.1 GCA_029261675.1 Nitrospinaceae bacterium | reverse complement strand
AGCCAACCCTAAAACAAGATATCTCTTCTTCTTTCGGGAAGACAGTAGACTCCTAGAAGATTACTAGGTTGATAGGCCAGATGTGTAAGCACAGTAATGTGTTCAGCTAACTGGTACTAATAAGTCGCGAGGCTTGATCTTATTTTTTCTTCACTACTTCAGACTGATTCAATTGTTAAAATTATTTGAGACTTAAGATTTTCCGGTCTCGATAGCGAAAGGGCCACACCCGTTCCCATTCCGAACACGGAAGTTAAGCCTTTCAGCGCCGATGGTACTGCACGGGCAGCTGTGTGGGAGAGTAGGACGAGGCCGGGTTTTTATTTAAAACGTCTCCAGCAAATGCTGGGGGCGTTTTTTTTTGCCTCCCTCCCCTCTATCCACAGTAATTACAGGACTGAATTCCATTTCGTCAGAAAGCAAATAGTCTTATGCGAGCTCGAACTTCCAACTGATTTTTCCTTCGCAACCTTGCCTGATTTACGATATAAATTAGAACTCCTTTGAAGCCAGAAATTTCTAAAATTTCAACGCTTTTTGATTGACAAAAACTACCGGCTTAGTTATATTCGCCCTTCTTATTATCAGTACTCAGCACCCTGCAGCACAACACAATTAACTGTTTATTTATGGGGGTTTAAGGCGGGTCGCAAAGAGAAACCAAACCACAGTTTGAAAAAAACTAGCAACAGTGCAATTTCTCTTAATTTCGTTTAAAGCCAACTGCCTTTAGGAAAAGATATGCTGGAACAATACTCGGGTGCCGCAATCATGTTTCTGCTTTCCATGGGCATTGCCTGCGGCATGATTGTAATGACTTCTCTGCTGGGTCCCAAAAAGCATTTTGCTGATAAAATGGAACCCTTCGAATGTGGCGAAAGCCAACTCGTATCCCCTCATCAAAGATTCTCCGTCAAGTTTTATCTGGTGGGGGTTTTGTTTGTCCTGTTTGATATCGAAGCTATTTTCTTTTTCCCCTGGGCCATCTTGTTTAGACGGCTCGGTCTGTTTGGCTTCGTCGAAATGCTTTTGTTTATCCTGATCCTTGGGGTCTGGCTTTTATACGTTTGGAAACGCGGCGGCCTCGACTGGGAGTAGTCCGCTAGCGCGGAAGGCAGCTTTGCATTACGTTATCGGGTGGTCGGAATTATTTGGGCGCATTACAAATGTTTTGCCCAAGACAGTGAACTAACAGTCAAAGGCTAAACAGTGTCACTAGCTAAAAAAGCAGTGACCCTTTACCAGTGGCGGTACGCCACAATAAAAAATGTCTGATACAAAATTCATTGATTTGATAAAAAGTAAATACGCTGACATAGTTCTCGACAGCCATAACTTTCGTGGTGATCAAACGGTCACGGTTAAGAAAGATTGCGGCAATGAATTTTTCAAGTTCTTAAGAGATGAATCCGAGCTTGCGTTCAACTTTCTAATGGATATCACTGCCGTTGATTACATATCTAAAAAGACGGAGCGCTTTGAAGTCGTCTATCATTTTTACTCCCAGAAACATAACGATAGATTGAGAGTTAAGATCCCAGTTTCTATAGATGACTGTATCGCTGAGACGGTCACTCCATTATGGAAAACGGCAAACTGGTACGAAAGAGAAATCTGGGATATGTACGGTATCAAGTTTCGCAATCATCCAGATCTAAAAAGAATTCTCATGTACGAAGAATTCAAGGGTCATCCTTTACGCAAAGATTATCCGGTCAATAAACGGCAGCCCCTGATCGGGCCGCTGAACTAAGGTTATAAACATGTGGGTTGATTTAGCCATCACATTCGTAAAGATTCTTTTTGTCCTTGCCATTACGGTAGGTTTTTTTGCTCCCGTATTAACATGGGTAGAAAGAAAACAAAGCGCCATCATGCAAGACAGAATTGGTGCAAACCGTGCCGACATTTTGGGCTTTACGGTATTAGGTCTTTTCCACATCATTGCCGATGCTTTAAAAATGTTCACTAAAGAGGATTTCATTCCTCAAGGCGCGAACAAAATTTTACACACGATCAGCCCAATCATTGCTGTGGTTCCAGCGCTATTAACTTTTGCCGTGGTTCCATTTGGCGGACAATACACCCTGTTTGGCAAAGAAGTTAATCTAGTTATTTCTGATTTGGATGTCGGTCTGCTTTTTGTCTTCGCAATTGCTTCTCTTGCAACTTACGGCTATGTGATCGCCGGTTGGAGCTCCAACAACAACTGGTCACTATTAGGTTCTATGCGAACCGCATCGCAAATGATTTCATATGAAGTCACTATGGGACTCACCATCGTTGGTGTTCTCATGGTCTATGGCTCCATGAAGTTGACAACGATTGGAGCGATACAGGAAGACTTTTTTAGATGGGGACTATTCTTGCAGCCTTTGGGATTCGTCATGTTCCTGGCAGCATCAATTGCTGAGAACAAAAGAATTCCTTTTGATAACCCAGAGGCAGAGTCAGAAATCGTTGCTGGCTATTTTACAGAATACAGTGGGCTGAAATTCGGAATGTTTTTTATGGCCGAGTTTATCGAGATGGTCACGATCGGTGCGATCATGACGATTTTGTTTTTTGGCGCGTGGCATATTCCATTTCTATCAACCGCCACATTAATAGGCTGGTTTGATTTTCTTGGTACCACCGGATCTAACTTGCTTGTAATGCTAATTCAGGTCGGTGTGTTTTTCGCAAAAGTAATTTTCTTTATTTGGTTGCAGATGACAATTCGTTGGACGTTACCACGATTTCGTTATGATCAGATTATGAAACTGGGGTGGAAGATTCTTCTACCGCTTTCTTTGGCAAACATTTTAATAACCGGGATCGTTATCTTGGTTCTTAATTAAAAGGAGGCCGCACAATGGCCTATTATGTAAATAGAAATATCAAGATGACCTGGTGGGAGAGACTTTATCTCCCGGAAATAATAAAGGGGATGGGTATCACCTCCCGGCATTTCTTTGTGAACCTCTTTGGGTTTGTTCCCTTTTTATTGGGCGCAAAAAAAGAAAGACCCATCATGACGGTCTACTATCCTGAAGAGCAGGTACAATACCCGATTGCGTATCGCGGACGACCGGTTTTAGCTCAAAATGAAGACGGGCAACCCGCTTGCGTTGCTTGTGGCTTATGCGAAATTGCCTGCCCGGCTTACTGTATTCATATTGAACCGAGCGAAAATAGCGGCAAGCAAAATCAATATGAGCGTTGGCCGGATGTTTTCAACATAGACTACGCTATTTGCATTTTCTGTGGGAACTGTGAAGAGGCCTGCCCTGAAGAAGCTATATTTATGAGTGATGATTGCGAAATCTCAATGCTCGATCGCAAGCAAATGCTTTACACAAAGGAACAACTTTTAACTCCGGTGGCTGATTTGCAAAAACGCATTGAATTCACCCGAAATATGTACGCCAAATGGAATTATTAATTTTTTATCCTATTGCAGGCCTATGCATTGCCTTGGCTTTGGGTGTTATTTTTAACACCAGCCCCGTGGGCTCCGCCATGTGCCTCATCGGTATGATGCTCGGGCTGGCTGGAATCTTTGTGCTTCTACAAGCTCACTTTGTCGCCATCTTGCAGATAATTATTTATGCAGGAGCGATCATGGTTTTGTTTATGTTTGTGATCATGCTTTTGAATTTGAAAGAAGCGGCATCTGCTGATTGGGTGACGAGGAGTAATAACCTTTTCATCTCTATAATGACCGGCGTATTAGCAATAGGTATTTTGTACAAAATTGTAGATGTCATTTTTATAGACAAGCTAGACTCGCCCGCCACGCTACCTGATTCGTTCGGTACAGTTGCAACCATTGGCGAAGCATTATTTACAGATTTCGTGTTGCCATTTGAAGTGGCATCACTTTTATTGTTAGCAGCTATGATCGGGGCAGTTGTCCTCGCGAAACCTAAACTGGACTGACTATGTTTGAAGACTCGGTTCCCTTAGCTCATTATTTGACCTTAAGCGCGGTTCTGTTTGTAATCGGAATTGTCGGTGTTTTGGTTCGTCGTAATGTGATCGTGGTGTTCATGTCAATTGAGATCATGTTGAATGCGGTGAACATCTCTCTGATTGCGTTCGATCACTATTTGAATCTTTCCAACGGTCAGATTTTCAGTTTTATGGTGATGTGTGTTGCTGCTGCGGAAGTGTCGGTGGGACTGGCAATTATTATTGCTCTGCACCGCAACAAACCAACGGTCAATCTTGATGAATTCAACCTGTTGAAGTGGTAATAAAAGTATGTTGCTAAAACTAACTTGTCTGGTACCCCTGTTTCCGTTGCTCGGATCTATTATCAACGGATTCTTTGGG
>JAJDBA010000119.1 GCA_029261675.1 Nitrospinaceae bacterium | reverse complement strand
CGCTGTCCTAGTCGCTGGTTTTCAACCTGTCTGTGTAGATATAAACCCTCAAACCCTTTGTATGGACGACGATCAAGTGATCGCGAAACTAAACGAAAATACTAAAGCTGTTTTTATGACCCATGCGCAAGGTTTTAACGGATTATCGGAGAAATTGTTACAGGTGTTGGAACAAAAAAATATCCCCTTGATAGAGGATGTTTGCGAATCGCACGGTGCAGAATTTAAGGGCAGAAAAGTGGGCTCATTTGGCCTTGCATCAAACTTCTCTTTTTACTTCGCTCATCATATGAGCACCATTGAGGGTGGAATGGTATCTACGAATGATGAAAAGTTATACCAAGTGTGCCGTATGCTGAGATCGCATGGAATGGTGCGGGAAACAACCAATGACGACTTAAAAAATTCTTATATCAATGACAATCCGGAACTGAATCCCGAGTTCATCTTTGCTTATCCTGCATTTAATATGAGAAACACTGAAATTGGAGCAGTTATTGGCCGAAACCAATTAAAGCGACTCGATGCCAATAACGAAAAAAGGCGTGCCAACTTTAAATATTTCCTCGACAACCTTGACTCAGCTAAATATCAAACAGACTTTGACTTGGAGGGAAGCTGCAACTATGCTTTCAATCTGGTAATCAAAAAGCCAGATTTTGATTTTTGTAAGCGTGTCATGAAAAAACTAAAGGAGGTTGGAGTTGAATTTCGACGAGGAAGTGCAGGTGGGGGTAATCAATTACGCCAACCTTATTTAAAAGGAGTTGTCGGAAAAGACGAGCATAAAAAATACCCAGTGGTTGAGCATATTCATTTCTTTGGGTTTTATATAGGAAATTATCCCGGCCTGGAAGAAGGGAAAATCTTAAATCTATGCAATATTCTTAACGAAATCAAATAGGCTTTGCAATCCTGACCCTCAAAAAATTAGGCGGGCTCTGAAACTAATTCATAAGTGGTATCAGGAGCGGTTCTAAAAGTTAAATCAACAGTTCCCCAACCATTTCTTGTTTTGCGCATTGCCCAAAAACCATTGCTGGATGAGACCGGGCCTTTAAAAAAATCGCTAACAGCCAAACTAACTCCAGGGTGATACTCTTTCCCCGTCATAGGATCCAAGACTACATCTACTTCCTTATTAGCTTGGGCAAATTCCATATCAACCTCATGGCTTTGCAACTCCAGGTCATCCCCACAAAGTATTCCACCCTCACAAATTAACCTTTCAGCATTTTTTAAGTCATTAATTACATTTGAATAATAATGCGCACCATCAATAAAGGCCATATTAAAGCTTTCTTTTCTCAACAAGGGCAAGACTTTATCACTGGTGCCTCTCATCAGGGTAGTCATGCTCGAAACATTAGCAGCGCTTATATTATGCAGAAAGAGTTGGAAAATTTTATCACTTTTTAATGCCTTCTCCATTACCAATGGGGCTTTATTTGTCATATCTTTTTCGGGTTTAACATATGGGATCCAAGGATCCACACAAACTATTTCCCCCTTTGTCTCTACACTCTTAAGCGCATTAGCCCAAGTTAGAACGGAGTTTCCTGCCCATGAACCCACCTCCAAAAGTCTGAAATCTCCCCTAGTTTCTTTGAGTGCTTCTCGCTTTACAAGGTTTTCCATATAAGGCTTTCTCTCTTCCCATGTCTGTCCTGCCATAAGATAAACACCAAAATATGGTTTATTCGTTATCCGGCAAAGAACGTAGCGCAGAAAATCTAACTTGCTTACAGCTCGTACCAATAGCTCTGATTTTACAAATTTATTAAATAACGAAGTGTGGTTATTTTTAACATATGCAATAAATTTTTTATTCATTATTCAGATCCTAATTCGATACAGATCAAAGTTTTGTTTTCACACAAACACAACAATCCATCTATTAAAAACTTTATCTACATTTTCATGATATTCAAATATATTTAAAAAATTTGAATATCATTTTTATAAACTTCCCTCAATGTTTCCAATTCTTCATCGGTAAAACCAAAAACACTTTCAATAATGTAATTTGGACGACGCTTTACCATTATGAACACCGAATGGACGTATAACCCCATTACACCAAAGGCAAGTAATTCTATGCTTCCCATAAACATAATTGCTGTCATAAGAGCAGCTCGACCTGGGGGAATTATTCCGTAAAATTTGACTAAAAAAACAAACAAGATCATCAAAAAACTGACAAGAATACCACCTAGTCCAATCAAAGTAGAAAATTGTAGAGGCGCTGCTGAAAAAGAAATTAAAGCCGAGTTGAAAAAATTACTGAGAACTTTGCGGCTTATAATCGGGAATTTAGTATCTCCAGCATATCGTTTTTCTCGTTTGTAATAAATCTTCGTCTGGTTGAAACCCACCCAGACAACTAACCCCCGCATAAACGGATTATATTCATTTAATTTGTTAATATGATTTATTACACGGCGGGACATCAGCTTAAAATCCCCTGCTTCTGCCGTCAAATCAATATCTGAAAACTTTCCAAGGATCCAATATCCCAATTTAGTTAATTGAAGTTTCAAAAAGGGCTCTCCAGCACGCGAGGTTCTGACGGTGTGCACTACATCGGCTTTATCCCCCTGCCCCCACGCTTCCAGCATCTTTGAAACAAGCTCGGGAGGGTCCTGAAGATCGGCATCCATGTAAATGGCTACATCCCCCGTTGCGAACTTTAACCCTGCCAACACGCATGGTGAAACACCAAAATTTCTAGACATGTTTATAATTTTAATATCACCATGATTTTGATTCAATTCTTTTAGAATTTCTTCAGACCGGTCATCCGATCTATCATTTACAAAAATGAGTTCATATTCTTTGATAACATCTTTTTCCTGCTCTACTTTTAAAACATTTCTAACCCGGGTTATCAATTCCTCAAGAACATCCTCTTCGTTGCGGAAGGAAAAAATCATCGAAAGTTTTTTTCCGACATTCGAGGTATTTTCAACTGGATAATTTTTTTTCATTTCTATTTTTTTGAGGCGAGGGATATATTTAAAATTTAAATGCAGTACCCACTCGGGTACACTTGGAGCAAATATCAAACCCACCCCGCCCTTCAGTCAAATGAACAGTTCGATTATCAATGACGGCTGCCCCATTCCAAATTTCTTTAACATTGCTTTTTCCCACTTCAAAAGTCGCGTTCGGTTCTTGATCATTCCAAACAACGTAGTCACAGCAGGGGTAAACCCCTCCATCCCAATTGACGGTCATCACTTTCCAAGGCCAATCACATAAATTTTTTACGGGGAGCTGGGGAGGATCTTCTTGGGGCTTCTCATGGACGGCTAAATCTGGATGTTCTTCAGATAATTTATTCAAATTTCCCGGCCTGCGACTTACTATAAAACCAAGCTCCTGACCCAACTCAAGTGCGGATTGATATTCATGAGCATTGTATTCATAATAAATATAGTCAAGCATCACTAATATTTTGTGATCCCCTTCATCTCTTAATCGAGCTAGATTCTTTAGGTTTTGTTTGATCTTTTCAATATTGCATCCTCGGTGTTGAACCGTAAATATATCCTGTGAAAAACCACTTATCGCAATTTTTATGAAGTCCAAACCAGAATCCAAGAGTTTCTGAATATTTTTTTCCGTTAACAATTCTCCATTCGTAGAAATTAATGTCGCCACCTTGCGTTCCGATGCATATTCAAGAGCCTTATATAAGTCTGTATACATCAACGGCTCGCCGTTAACATAAAGCACTGCTATTAGAACATGGTCTTTGGATTGCTCAATTATCTCTTTATACATATCAAGAGACATTTTTCCTTTTTGGATTGGAGTCTTTCCTTTATTCGCTGGATTAAGATCATAGATATCCCCATCCTCGGTCCGACAGAATGTACACTGGGCATTGCATTCATTCCATAATTCAAAATTAATCATGAAAGGGAACGCAGAGGCCTTGGCAAAACGAAATTTCTGAGCAAACCAACAGTGGGCAGCATTTTTTATTTTTTTAAATGAAACCTTACCTTTCAAAAGCATTGAAAGTGCAATTTTCATTCTAAGCAATATGTAACGGTTTTTGGAGCCGGAAATTGTCATAGTTTATTGTAACCTAACGGGTCGATTATGCCAGAAACATTATAAATAACTCATTAAAAATCAAATAAATAACCAGTTGAGAAGCAAAAATCTTAGTGCTATATTATACGCTGTAGGACAAACGGTAAAAAGAGGTTTCTACATTTTGGTGAATCTCGCTTCTTCGATCTCATTCTCATGAAACATAATCCTGTTTAGACAAAATCTGTTTATAGTATTACTCCACTTATCCAACTATCTATATTCTTTTACGGTTAAAAATCCAATACACCTTAGCTATTTCAAAACCACACTCAATTTTTAGCCTTTATTGTCTTTTTTAGAAATATTTAAAGGGAATTCACCCTCATTTAAGTTTAATCAACCGCCCTTGCTTCTATTCATACTCTTTCTAAGTTGAATTTGCTCTAAATAGCTCAACAAATGGGCGGTAGTCACAAAATCTAAAGTTTATTTGTCATTTCGACGATTAAACTTACATATCGAATATTTGCTATGAGAAAGAAACAAAAAAGCTCTTTCAACTTTTAATTACTACTGCAACAACAAGTACAGATTTAACCCTCGAATACTGCGGTCGGCCAAAAACAAGCGTATGTGAATTCGGGTAAATCCTTAATAATCGCAATGAAGGAATTTGAATTGATGAAACGAATACTAATTACTGGAGCGGCAGGGTTCATTGGTTCCAACCTCGCAAAGGGTCTTTTAGAAAAAGGTTATCACGTTGTCGGTGTGGACAATATGTCACAAGGTGAGAAACTGAACATTAGCGGATTGCTAAAGCATCCTTCTTTTGAAATACATTATATCGACATTCGTGATGAACCTGCTTTAAAAGTTGCTGCGGAGGGATGTGAGGTAGTGGTTCATTTAGCGGCATATAAAATTCCTCGATACACCGATGCGCTGGACACGTTGATGATCAATTCTATGGGTTCAGAAAGCGTAACCAAAGTAGCCTTGGATCAAGGTGCAAAAGTAGTCGCCGCCTCAACTTCAGACGTATATGGAAAGAACCCTGATGTGCCTTTCAGTGAAGATTCAAATCTTGTCATGGGTAATCCGCATGTCAAGAGGTGGGCTTATGCAATTTCTAAAATGTTTGAAGAACAAATGCTCTTTGCCTACAACCAACGATTCGGAGTTGATGTCGTACCTATCCGATTCTTTGGAGGCTATGGCCCAAACCAGAACCTGACATGGTGGGGTGGCCCACAATCAGTTTTCATTAACAAAGCCCTTGATAACGAAGAAATTGAAGTGCACGGAGATGGAATGCAAACTCGATCTTTTACTTACATTTCTGATCATGTCGATGGCATCATTCGCACCATTGAAAATCCCGCTGCCAACAATAAAGTCTTCAATATAGGCAACACATTTGAAATCAGCATACTGGACTTAGCCAAGCTCATCTGGAAATTGGTACGCGGTGATGAGTCGCCAAAAATCAAACTCATCCCATATTCAACATTCGGTAAGTATGAAGACGTAATGCGCCGAATTCCTGATATCACCCGTGCACGAACCCTTCTTGGCTTTGAACCAAAAGTAGACTTAGAGGTTGGCTTACGCCACACTATTGAGTGGCAAGTTGCTCGACGCAAAGAACTCGACATTGCGACATCCCATATTCCTGATTGCGTGAGGTAAATTTACCATGAACCGTCTTTTCATAATCGTACCCGTTTTCAATGAATCCCTCAATATCACCACTTTATTTGAAGGTTTTTCGAAGCTGCGCGAAGAATTAAAAGACCGCTTTTCTCTTCAGTACATTTTGGTCGATGATGGCAGCGATGACGAAACCGTAGTGACCGCCAAACAAGAAACTGGAGATCTTGACTTGGTCATCCTGCAACATGAAAAAAATATTGGGCCAGGCGCCGCATTTGCTACAGGCTTCACCTATCTCTCAAAACGCATGAAAGACGAAGACTGGGTAATTACTATGGAAGGAGACAATACTTCCAAATATGAATTGATAAAACAAATGCTCGTTCGAGCAAATGAAGGTTTTGATATAGTGTTCGCCAGTCCTTATATGTACGGGGGAGGCTTTACCCAAACTTCCTTTTTGAGGAAGCTCCTTAGCAGCGGTGCCAACCTCGTTGTCAAAGACTTGCTGGGCATACAAGGAATCCTTACGGCAAGCTCTTTTTTCCGATTATACAGGGCAAAGGCATTGTTGAAAATGCAGCGCGTTTTTGGACCGGGGATAGTAGAACGCGTGGGTTTCGAGAGTATGGTTGAAATGGTAATGAAAATTGTTATGCTTAGGATGACTCTATCCGAGGTAGCAATGGAGTTGGATTCTTCGCTGCGAAAAGGGAAAAGCAAGATGAAGTTTCTACGTACAATAAAAGGATATCTGGTCTTATGGAGTTTCAAAAAAGGATGGATGGCAAAACTGGAGAAGACTAAAGTTGGATTCTTCTCTACAGAAAGAGAAAAGCAAGATAAAATTTCTCCGTACAATAAAAAGATACCCAGCCTTCTGGAGTTACAGCCGAGCATGGATGGCAAAACTGGAAAGAACTAAATTATGAAGCAAAAAGTTGCTCTTATCACAGGGATCACCGGTCAAGATGGTTCTTATCTGGCTGAATTTTTATTAAAAAAAAATTATATTGTTCACGGCATAAAACGCCGAACCTCGCTTTTCAACACAGATCGGATTGACCACCTCTATCAAGACCCTCATGTCGATAATCGCAATTTTCTGTTGCACTACGGAGACATGACAGATTCCACCAGTCTGCTCCATATCATCCAAAAAGTTCAACCTGATGAAATTTATAATTTCGCCGCTCAAAGCCACGTTGCCGTGTCATTCGAAGAACCCGAATACACTGCCAACTCGGATGCGCTAGGTGCTTTGCGAATTCTGGAAGCAATACGAATTCTAGGTTTAAAAGATAAAACACGCTTCTATCAGGCATCTACATCTGAGCTTTATGGGCTGGTTCAAGAAGTTCCGCAAAAAGAGACCACTCCGTTTTATCCTCGCAGTCCCTATGCTGTCGCCAAACTTTACGCATACTGGATCACAGTCAATTACCGCGAAGCCTATGGCATATTTGCTTGCAATGGTATTTTGTTCAATCACGAAAGCCCTGTCCGAGGTGAGACCTTTGTCACACGTAAAATCACGCGCGGTTTGGCGCGTATTAAACTCGGCCTGCAAGACTGCCTTTATCTGGGAAACCTGGATGCAAAGAGAGATTGGGGCCACGCCAGGGATTACGTAGAGGCAACATGGCGGATTCTGCAACAAAACCATCCGGATGACTTCGTTGTTGCAACTGGCATTCAATATAGTGTTCGTGAATTTATCGAGGCCGCCACCAAAGAAATTGGCATAAACATAAGTTGGAAAGGCAAAGGCGTTGATGAAAAAGGCTACGATGAACAAGGAAAATGCATCGTTTCCATTGATGAACGTTATTTCCGCCCTACGGAAGTAGAAAGCCTGCTCGGCGATGCAAGCAAGGCAAAAGAAAAATTAGGATGGACTCCAAAAACTACCTTCCCCGAATTGGTATCCGAAATGATTCAAGAAGACCTTAAGTCCGCTGAACGTGACGAATTAGTACAAAAGCACGGCTATGAGGCTTACAATCGTCATGAGTCCTAACAATCATGAATCCTAACAATAATGACCGATCTCCAAATTCACAAAAATAGTAAAATATATGTTGCAGGCCATCAGGGGATGGTTGGTTCAGCACTTATACGAGGCCTCCAAAAAAGGGGCTATAGTAATTTACTAACCCGCACACGCAAAGAACTCGACCTCCTAAATCAGGATGCCGTGTTTAGTTTTTTAAAAATAGAAAAACCCGAGTATATTTTTATTGCGGCAGCCAAAGTGGGTGGCATTCATGCCAACAACACTTTTCGCGGACAGTTTATATATGAAAATCTAGCCATCGAGACCAATCTCATTCACGGGGCCTATCTTGCGGGTGTTCAGAGACTCTGCTTTTTAGGGTCTAGTTGCATATATCCCCGCGATTGTCCGCAACCCATGAAAGAAGAGCATCTTCTGACAGGGCCACTCGAACCTACCAATGAACCTTACGCGATTTCAAAAATTGCCGGGATCAAAATGTGCGAAAACTATAATCGACAATATTCTACTCAGTTCGTCTCCTCCATGCCCACAAACCTTTACGGTCCCAATGACAATTATG
>JAJDBA010000118.1 GCA_029261675.1 Nitrospinaceae bacterium | reverse complement strand
CTCTTTTTGGACTGTAAAACAGGAACCCTCTCAATACAGCTGGCAACAATTTGAAAAAGATGGCGGCACCTATTGGGATGGGGTGCGAAACTATCAGGCGCGAAATAATTTAAAGGCCATGAAAAAAGGGGATATGGTTCTTTTTTATCATAGCGTGATTGGCAAAGAAATAGTTGGCATTGCCAAAGTCACTCGCGAAGCCTACCCTGACCCGACAACGGATGACGAACGCTGGGTTGTCGTCGACCTAAAACCGATAAAGCCCTTTAAAATTCCCGTTACTCTTGAGGACATTAAGGGACATAAGGAGCTCGCAGAAATTGCATTGATAAAACAATCCCGACTATCTGTGATGCCCCTTAAGAAAAAGGAATTTCAATTACTACTTAAACTTGGGAAAACAACCATGCCAAAATAACGGCTGCGGCTACGTTAACTTTTGGATTAAACTTTCAGATATTGTGATTGACTTCAATTATCTGGAAGTATAAATTCAAAAATCCTTGATCAATGACAGGGGTATTACATGAAAATCACTTTACTAGTATTCTTATCCCTCCTTAGCTATGCCTGCTCGGGGGATGTTGATGAAAAACAAACACCTCAAAATAAATCTATACCCCTTGAGAATAAGGTCCCCGCTGTCAATCCGCAGAACTCTCAATCCATGCAGCCCGACCTGCATGTAAGCGGTGGAGGACAAACCCATATTTCCGGAGCCCCTTCTTCTTCAAATATCAGCGGGCAATAGTTCATGATTAAAAGATTGGTGTTTTTCTCAGTCCTATTATTTTTACTAAACACATCTTCCTTCGCCAGCGAAAAGGAAATTTCTGAATGCCATGCGCACATCAACCCTTTACACATAGAACGAGAACGGGTCGCAGAATTGGATGGCATCTGGGGACTATTTGAAAAAAATCGTACGCTTCAAGGAAACTCTGCCATCGCTATTGATTTGGATAAAAAAATCAACTCTATTATTTTCCACTTGCAATATCTTTGCGACACCCTTCATGGCATCCCCATGAACGAGATTTCGCGATATGTACGCGATGGTATCGAGGCAAAGGGTGAAAAGGGTTTTCGCGAAGAACTGATTGTTCTTGGAAAGACTGAGGCTGAAATCGACATATGGTTTGAGTTCACCCGTTTTTCTATTAAAAATAAAGAACGCCCCTTAGAGCTAAAATCGATATTAAAATCCATTGAAGACTCATCCTCTTTCATTGATACTTATGTTTCTTTAGCTCAGACACTGGATCGTCGCGAGATCGAAGATTCTGGTCAAAAGGAATCATTAAAAGATGATGTTATAGGGCTATCCAAAAACATCGAAGGATTCTTCAAATCTGATTCTTATATGCACCAGGCTTTTAGAGAAAATGCTAACATTCCTTATTACGATATCAATGAAAGTTCTGGCGGTTCCTGATTTTTCCAAACAATAATATAAATATACAAAGAGGTTAACTATGGGTAATTTTTTAGTCATTGGTGGAAGCGGTGTTATGGGCCAAGCCGCAATTAAGGCCGTTCGCACAAAATTTGGTCGTGATGCCAATATCATTGCAAACTGGTTTGGCAAAGAGGATCCTGATTTTACAGTGGAAGGAGCAGATAAAACTATTTTCGGGGATATTTCAGATACGAATTGCATGAACAAAATCAAGTCTGAAAGCCCGGCGCAGTTTGACTATATGTTCTACGCTACCGCTTTAGGTGAAGTGGGCGTTCCAATAAAAGAAGCAGAGCCAGAATCCATAGCTCAATCCAACCGACTGTCATTCGATCCTATTCCCGTGCTTGAAGAGCGTCTTGATATAAAAACCACAGTGGCCTATTCCACGTTTTATGTTATACGCCACCAACTAGCCACTTATGGTGCGATGGGATACTCCAAAGAGGCTATTGAAAAATGGACATTGGAAACTGGAAAATCCCAACACGCCTGCATTCGCGCTGGCCTTTTTGAGTCCCAATCTTCAAGAGGCATAAAACTGCTTCTACGAAAATCGGCGAAAAATCCGGAAAACATTAAAGACCCATTATTGAAATCTTATTTTTCTGGTAAAAGCTCCAAAGAAGGCATAAAGGAATTTGAAGAAGGAATTTTTAAGGAAGAACAAGAAGCCTATGGAGATTGCAGAACTAATGCAGAGGATCTCTATCAGTCACATCTAACACTTTTCGAATCCGAGAACCCAAAATTTGTCAATGTATGCGGAAAAAAAATATGGCTGTCTGATGAGCCACAACTACTCAAAGATTATTTTTAATTTAAAGAACGGTTTCTCAATGAATTTCAACATAAAGTCAAATTAATAATCTTACGATTTTTCCAATTGAATTGATTTAATTGTTTTTTTATTTCATAATTACACATCGTGTAATCAAAAACCAAATCGCTAAATAGCGGTCTATAGACCTATTTTTATGAACGATAACTCCACTGAAAAAAAACCTTCGGTCCGTCTTTCTCCAGATGAAAATCTAAACACATTGCTGGAAAGTGTGGTCAACGAAGTGACGGTTTATGCCGAGCGACTGGGTGGACAAATAAAAAAGATGTCCGATATTGGTCGGGCACTTTCGGGCGTTTATGATCTCAACACGCTTCTTGAAATGATCGTTGATCAAGCGCGGAGTTTTACTAATGCCGATGCAGGAACACTTTATATCGTTGAAGACAACACCCTGCGTTTTCAAATCGTTCAAAATGACAGTCTTAAAATTCGCATGGGAGGAAAAACTGGAGAAACGATCCCCTTCCCCCCCGTTGAGTTAAAGGAATCGAATGTCTCTGCCTTCGTTGCATTAAAAGGGGAATCGGTCAACATACCTGATGTATATGATACCGATTTGTTCGATTTTACCGGGCCAAAAAAATTCGATCAGTCAACCGGGTACCGATCCAAATCCATGCTTGTCGTTCCCATGATGAATCATGACAGCGATGTGATAGGGGTTCTGCAATTACTCAATGCTACAAATCCAGTTAATAACGAAGTCATTTCTTTTTCTCAGGACTACGAAAATCTTTCTGAATCTCTAGCCTCACAAGCGGCAGTTTCCATTACGAATGCAAAGCTGATTTCGAACATGACAGAGCTGTTTGAAGCATTCGTTAAAGTAATGGCAACAGCAATCGATGAAAAATCTCCGGTCACGGGTGGTCATATCAGGCGTGTTGCAGATTTGACTCTCACTATGGCAGAGGTCATCCATAATCATAAAGAAGGTATTTTCAAGGATAGACAGTTTTCCCCCGATCAAATGTATGAATTGCGAATTGCCGCTTATATGCACGATATTGGCAAGGTAACTTCACCCGTTGAAATCGTAGAAAAAGCAAAAAAACTACAAACTATATTTGACCGGATCCATTACGTCCGCTTGAGAATGGATTATATGATTCAGAAGGTTAAACTTGAAGGGCAGCAAAAGAAAATCGAATTGTTGGAGAAAAAAGCGGATCTAGCTGAAATCAAAAAAATTGAATCCGATTCAGAAAAACAAATTCAAGAATTGGAAGATATCCGTGCTTTCATAAATAAATGTAATGAGCCTGGAGAATTCTTGGAAGATGAGACCCTTGAAAGACTCAAAGAAATATCCCAGAGAACTTATCTGGACAACGAGGGCCAAGAGCAGCCTTTCATTACAGATGACGAATTAGT
Source organism: Nitrospinaceae bacterium (assembly GCA_029261675.1). Lineage (GTDB taxonomy): Bacteria > Nitrospinota > Nitrospinia > Nitrospinales > VA-1 > UBA8687. The sequence continues at coordinate 1,643 of JAJDBA010000118.1, read as the reverse complement.
TAACTTGTCCATACGCCGTGGCAGTATTACTGAAGCTGAACGAAAAAAGATGCAAGATCATGCGGCGGTAACATTAAGAATGCTCAAACAAATTCCATTCACCAAAAAACTGAAAAACATACCTAGTTTTGCAGGTGCACACCATGAATTCATCAATGGCAAAGGTTATCCGCTTGGCCTGAAAGGTGATGAAATCCCGTTTGAGGGAAAGTTGATGGCTGTAACGGATATTGCCGAAGCTCTGACAGCATCTGACAGGCCTTATAAAAAGGCAATGCCTTTAGAGACTGTTTATAGAATTCTCAGATCTATGGCGGAAAATGGGGAATTAGACAAAGACATGGTGGAACTATTTATCAGTGAAGAAATATATAAAATTTATCAGGAAAAACACGAAACCCCCGCCGCAAAGAACTAACCTCTCCCAAATAATTTATACAATCCTATTCACGGCTAAAAGTAGCTCGTCTGAGCCGCAAAGGAAACCCTCAACCTGATTCCAGTTAACCTTTGGAATCTGATTATTTTTTCTTGGGCTTATAAGGGCCTGTACGCAAATAATTATCATTCATCTTTACATGCAGGTCAATTTGCGGAGTTCCCTGCTCTTTTCCTTCAGGGTGACCATCGTCAAACTTTTTAGATAGCAGACTCTTGGTTTTTTTTGATAGGATGGTAGACCTTTTCCGTCTGGTCTGTGTTTTACGTTCTTCAAATGCTTCTTTATATTTTTTTTTGTCCTCGTGGGACATATTTAGAATCATAGTACCTCGGCAGATAAGCTAAGAAATTTCATATAACATCCTAATCAGATTACGCTAATTTTGACCTAAGTTGGAAATTTTTTATGCCCATTGAAAAAATTAAGACCACATTAAAAGATGGAAGTCTTCAAAATTCGGCTCTGACGATACTTATCAATGAGATTGACCCCTTTGAAATCGCCCGCCGACTCAATGAATTTCCAACCGATGATAAAGTTCGGATATTTCATCTTCTCGATGACGATAGCAAACGCCAGGCCCTACTCTATGAAACCGATATGGACAGCAGACTGGAAATTCAAGAAACACTGGATAGAGACTATCTGGCTAGTCTTTTGGACGAAATGGCTGAGGATGAAGCCACTGATTTAATTCAGGAGCTTCCTAGTGATACTCAAGAAGATATTCTGAGTAAAATGGAAGCACAGGATGCTGAAGTCATAAAAGACTTGATTCAATATGGTGAGGAGACTGCCGGTGGTCTGATGACCCCTGAGTTTAACAAAATTAAATGGAACCAGTCTGCCGCTGAAATATTTACAAAAATAAAACAAGAGTCCGGTTCTTATATGCAACCGTATTTTTATGTTGTGGATGAGCAAAACAAGTTACTGGGCTTTTTCAAGCTTCGTGATCTCTTGAATGCGCAGGCATCAGCTAATGCAGAAGAGTTCATTCGGTCCCAAACTCCTAAAATAGCAATCAACGATCCTTGCGAAAAAGTTGCCAACGTTATGGGGCAGGAGCACCTCAGCATATTACCTGTTGTTGACGAGAACAACGTGATTCAGGGCGTTGTCACTTTTGATGATGTCATTCGCGTCATGGAAGATATTGCCAGTGAAGATATCTATACGATGGTTGGAACCGCGAAAGTGG
>JAJDBA010000117.1 GCA_029261675.1 Nitrospinaceae bacterium | reverse complement strand
CCCAATGAAGAAAATTTAGAGAAACAATTTTCTAAAATGGAACGTGGTGCACACCGGGCAATAAAAAAGCTGGTTTCACTTGAAAGAATTAATGCTTTATCTTCTAGTGAAATTGAATGGGTACAACTTTTTGTAGCTATTCAACAACTTAGAACCAAACAATTTAGAAATATTTTGAAAAAAGTTAGTCTCGATGCTGAAGTGCAAATTAAAAATAGAGGTTTCGATCCTGCAAAGGTTAAAGGTTTTGAAATTCTAGATGATGATTCTGCAAAGGAGCAAGCTCTAGTTTTCCTGGCTAGGCATATAAAAAAATATATAAAGCTTATTTCAGTTAAAAATATTCTTTTATTTAAGGCACCAAAAGCCGATCAGTTTTTTATTTCTGACCACCCCATAACACTTCACAATGAAAATGATCTTTCTCCTTTCGGAAACTTAGGTCTTGCATCACAAGGAATTCAAATATATCTACCAATTAGGTTTGATCTAACACTTGGTTTTTTCTGCACTTCTATTGCAGAAGAATTTAATACACACCAGACAAAAACCAAAGGGATTCGTGATGATCTAATTAAAGCCAGAGTTGAAAATTCTACGATTGACTCTGGAAAATATAGAATTGCAATTGAACAAGCCGACAAAATAATCTCCAAGTTTAATGACTTTTTTGTATCCGCTATTAACGGAAAGCCAATAATTTGTGATTCTGAAAATATTAGGATGCTCAATTCTCTTCAAGTTGTTTTTTCGGGAAGATTTGTGTTTTCAAGAGAAAACAATTTTGATTTAGTTAAGGAAATGATTGAAAAAAATTCAAAGTTTAAACAAGGGCATGGTTTCGTGGTCGGTTAAGCAAATATTACGCACCGAGATAAAAACATTTCTCCTAGCTATATTTTTTTATACCTAGCGATAATACAAAATTAAAAATACTTTTTTATCTCATGAAGGGGTCAAGTCCCTTTTTGACTACACCTCAACCTTGGAGTTCTGTTGTTCAAGTCTCACCGTTTCACTAGAGGAATGAATGAGCGTTGAGCGGAAATCAACAGACAAATACACGAACTTTCTTAATCCCACAAGTTCTCTCCTTCCTAACTTTACTGTCTACTTAGTGTCTACTTAAATAAAAGGGTGTCGCGAGAAGGGCCATAATATATTGAAAAAATGGAGCCAGCGGGCGGAATTGAACCGCCGACCTAATGATTACGAATAAGTGCAGAGAAAAACAAAAATATCCGCTATGGGTCGGATAGCGATATGCCGGGTGTCGGCCAAAAGCGATCAAATACAGTTCTTCTTTGTTGAAGGTACCAAAGGGATTCCCAAAACACTCAACTACTGATGTCCTTCAAATTGTTGAGTACCCTCATCTGCCAATTAATTAGGCATGGCAAGATTAAATTGTGTTTAATATTTAACCATTTAGAGATGTAAATGTAACAAAATTTTGTTAATCTGCAAAGAATGGAATTTTTGTTAGTTAAATAAGTTCTCTAGACTACCCCCCCCTCCCCATTTAAAACGGGAAATAGGAGAAGTGAACACATGAAAAACGTAATCGGCTTATTTTCTAAATCTTTAAAGGCAAAACTAATACTATTTTTTCTGCTCGTGGGTTTGGTACCCCTCTTTATCAATGGGTATTCAACCAGTCATAGCATGGATGAAATAAAGCAAATCAACGCTTCCAATCTCGCCACCTCTGCAGGAAATATTGCCAATGCGATAGAAAAAAATCTATTTGAACGATACGGGGATGTCCAGGCTTTCGGACTCAATGAGTCAATCCAAGATGCAAATAACTGGTATCAAGGCAACAATTCAAAGATTGTTATAGCAATGAATAAATTAAATGCTATGTACGGCATTTATTCCGTCAGTTTACTTGTAGATTTGGAGGGGAAATTAATTGCGGTTAACTCCAAAAATGCCGAAGGAAATGGGATTAATACTTCAGGCTATTATAATCAAAACTTCCTCAATGCAGAATGGTTTGGTAAGGCAAAAAACCTGAAACCCGGCGAAACTCATCTTACTCCGCTCTATAAAGATGAAGAGATTAGCAGAATATACGATACCGACGGTCTGACAATGAGCTACTCTGCTCCAGTATATGGACCAGAGGGACAACCGATTGCAGTCTGGCACAACTTCGCCAAGTTTTCTCTTGTTGAGGATATCTTCCTTCAAGAATATCGAAACTTTGTAAAACTCAATCTTCCTCAAGTTGAGCTGACCCTGCTCGATCCTGAGGGTAAAATAATTGTAGATTTAGACCCCACATATGAAAAAGGCAGTGCTGACAAAGTGGCTCACAACTTCGAAAAAGTGCTTTTGAAGTTTAATCTAGCTGCAAAGGTCGAAGCCGCTAAAAAAGCCGTAGCGGGTGAGAATGGATTTATGTATGCCACCCACGCCCGAAAAAAAATTGTACAGGCCGCTGGTTATGCACACATCCCAGAAGACTGGGGAATGAACTGGTCGGTTCTGGTACGTGCGCCGGATGCCAATGTCAACGCACCAATCATCGCTAGCGAAAGAAACAGCTTGATCATTGCCGGTGTCTGCGCAATCGCTATTGCCTTCATTGCTTGGTTCATCGCGGGAATGATTGCAAAACCGATAACCAATGTTGCCCAAATGCTCGGTAAAATGTCAGAGGGTAAGCTGGATACTCCTCCCTCCGAGATCACCTCAAAAGACGAGATCGGTCAGTTGGAAAATTTTTCAAATACTCTGCTAACAACCATCAAATCATTCATGGATTCTGCCAAATCAATTCTCGATGGAAATACCGACAAGGATGATTTTGGGGTTGCAGGAGACTTCGATACCGCTGCACAGTCTATGCTCACGCAAGCCCGCGAGCAAAAAGAGGCCGCACGGATTAAAGCGGAGCAAGATGCCGAAGCCGCTTTGGCTGGGTACACTGCTCAAGCTAATCTAGTCACAGGTACCATGTCTTGTGATATCGATTTCAATATAATAAGTATAAACAATGTAACCAGTAAGCTTCTAGAATCGGTCGAAGACAATATTCCCGGTGGCTATAAGGTTAGGGACTTAGTAGGTCTAAACATTGATGTACTCCACGAAAACCCAGCGACCAATCGCAACACTCTAAAAGGCCTTAAACCTGGGATTCAAGCCGAGGTAGTGAGAGAATTTGGCGAGAAAGTCCTACAGATCAATGCTTCCTGTATTGTAAATGATGAAGGAAGTTGTCTGGGTTATCAGGCAATTTGGCAGGATGTTACCGAAGCCAAAAGAGCTCAGGAGAGGGAGCAAAAGGATGCGGAAGAGCTCAAGCTCAAGGTAGATTCTATGCTCACCGTAGTAATGGCTGCATCGCAGGGTGACCTTACCCAAGAAATTACGGTCAGTGGTGAAAGTGCAATAGGACAGATGGGAGTCGGTCTAAAAACTTTCTTTGATGGGCTACGCCGAGACATGGGTGATATCGGAAAAAATGCAGAATCCGTAAGTGCTGCGGCTGAAGAGCTTACAGCTACCAGTACGACTATGTCAGCCAATGCGGAAGAGACGTCTGCTCAAGCTGGTGTGGTAGCTGCTGCTAGCGAAGAGGTTGGACACAATGTCCAGACAGTGGCAACTGGTGCCGAAGAGATGAGTGCAAGTATTGGTGAAATAGCAATCAACTCAACTGAAGCTGCAAAGATTTCGACCGAAGCTGTTGAAGTGGCCAGAAGAACCAATGAAACTATCAGCACACTTGGTGAAAGTTCGAAAGAAATCGGTGATGTCATTAAAGTAATCACCTCCATTGCCGAACAAACTAATCTTCTTGCTTTGAATGCTACTATCGAAGCGGCCCGCGCTGGAGAAGCTGGCAAAGGCTTTGCGGTGGTAGCCAACGAGGTGAAAGAGCTGGCGAATCAGACGGCGAAAGCAACGGAACAAATAAGCGGGAAAGTTCAGACGATTCAGGGCGATACAGGTAAAGCGGTAGAGGCAATTGGTGAAATCAGTGAGATTATCAATAAGATTAACGATATATCAAGCACCATTGCCAGTGCAGTTGAGGAGCAAAGTGCAACGACTAATGAAATGTCGCGCAATGTTCAGGAAGCTGCCAAAGGGGTTGGTGAAATTTCCCAGAACATCTCTGGTGTTTCGACTGCGGCTACAGAGACGACGCAAGGATCTAGCCAAACCAATGATGCTGCAACCGAGCTTTCTAAACTCGCTATTGACTTACAAGGTTTAGTCAGTAGGTTCAAAATTTAAGGTATTTTAGATTCAGAAAGTTTTTGTTTTTAAATTTTGAGTTAGAAAAAGAGAAATGGCATCCATTTTTAATGAACCTTTTTTGACTGAAAAGAGTCATCGCATAATTGATAGACTGTTAATAATTAAGCAGAAACGAAATACCTTTTCAAACTCAGAATGTCCGCTTTGGGTCCAGACTGTGTGAAAACTCTGAAAGCAAGAGTCCTTACAGAAAACCGACTTCACCAAAAGTCTGTAGAGCTACGATCGGCATATTAGGAAGGGGTCAGGCGCCCTCTATTTAGAGATAGTTTTGTGTTTTCACACAGTCTGGGTCGGGAACAGACATGTCTGCATTAGACTCCATATGAAATATCATAGTCCAAACCAATTATATATTTTTTATATTCTTGTTAGTTGTTTTAATCAATCTGCCTACATAGTGCCTACACAAATAAAAAGGGGCTATGCCATCACGACATAACCCCTTGTATTATTTGGTGGG
>JAJDBA010000116.1 GCA_029261675.1 Nitrospinaceae bacterium | reverse complement strand
ATTTTTGATTCTGGCAGTTACTTCATCTAGGCTCATTTTACTTCGGGCTAAAATCCGGTTGATTCGGCTCTTTTCATCCGAGTTGACGACAATAACTTTGTCCATCTTTTTATAATTGCCTGACTCTATCAGCAAAGCTGCATCCACAAGGACCACGGCATTCGAATGCTCTCTACGGATAGCTTCATATTCAAGCTTTTCTAACTCGAATACCTTGGGATGGAGGATGCCCTCCAGAATTCTTTTTTTTTCAGGATCATTAAAAACAATTTCGGCAAGTTTTTTTCTCTCCAAATTTCCAGATGCAGTAAAAGCTTCTTTTCCAAAAGCATCTGAAATTTCCTTCCATGCAGATTGGCCAGGTTCTACCAACTTCCGGCAAATTAGGTCGGCATCAAGGATAAATGCTCCTAAATCTTTAAAAAAGGAGGATGCCAACGTTTTACCGGATCCCATTCCTCCTGTAAGGCCAACCAATAAAGACAATTCGTACTCCATTCAGCTAAGATTCAAGCAAGGCTCTCCAACAACTCAGAATAAAGTCGCATCATTTTTTGAGTTATAGGTCCCGGCTTTCCCGTACCTACGGGACGATTATCCAGTATAGAAACGGGCATAACTTTTTTCACGGTTCCCGACAAAAATATTTCTTCAGCTTTCAACAGCTCTTCTCCAGGCCAAGCGCCCTCTTCCAAAGACATCCCATTTTCATGTGCCAGTTGAATTATTTTTTCCCGCGTGATCCCCGAAAGAATTCCACAACCTTTTTCAGGTGTTAATAGCCGCCCTTCTCGCACAAAAAACAAATTACTTGTCGTGCTTTCTGTCAATTGTCCCCAAGGATTAACCATTATGGCATCGGCAGCACCCGCCTTTTGAGCTTCAACCCTTGCTAAAACATTATTCAGATAGTTCCCTGTTTTGACAGCGGGGTCAAGTGCATCGCGTGAATTTCGCTTGATGGATACCAACGCAACGGGAATGCCCTTTTCATAACTTTCATCAGGTATTTGAGGAATATTTTTGACGAAGATAATCAGATTAGGATGAAAACAGGATGAGGGATCAATATCTAAATCACCCACCCCCCGAGTAACAATAATTCGGACATAGGACTCTGGGTTACCTGCAGAATCTAATGTGATTTGGATCTGTTTTTTTATCCAATCTTGATCATGTGGAATTTCCAATGAAATTCCTGATGCAGAAGAATAAAGCCTTTTCAAATGTTCATCTTGAAAATAGGGTTTGCCGTGGATTGTGCAAATCACTTCATAAACACTGTCACCAAATAAAAATCCATGATCTAGGATCGAGATGAAGGCTTCGTCCTTAATCTCACCATTAATATTAATTTTGGTTGTCATAATAAGTCAGGAGTGGAAACGGTAAGAATAAGTATTTATTTCTTTTCAACAGACTTTAATATATCCGTCAATTTTTGAATATCTTCTTTAGAATACTGATCCAAAGGCTTCTCGTCTTTTTTTGAGTCGCCTCCCATACTCTTCTTTAAATCCTCAAATTGATCAGCCATACCCTTCATTTCTTTCAATTCTTCAAATTTCTCTTTCATACCTCCCATATCAAAATCCGTCAATTTTTTTCGAAAGTTGAGGGACTCGGGATTCTGATTTATAAACGTTAATACTTTGGCTAGATGAGGAGCTGTTTGTGAGTCCTTCATAAGCTTTTTGCCGACTTCAGGGAAAAACTGCAACGGAAATGTAAGAGCAACCACTATCATCACACCTTTGGCAAAGCCCACAAAACCTCCAGCTAATCGGTCATATCCTGATAATTTGGTGGCCGACATTATAAACCCTCTCGCAACTCTACCCATAAGGGAGATTATAATTGCAGTCATAATGTAAATTCCCACAAATGCAATCAGTTTTGCAATCGGTTTACTAGGAATGCTTTCCATAAGAAGTTGGGAAAAAACATCTTGATATTTGGAGGCCATAAGATAACCGCCCAAATATGCAATTAAGGAGAATACTTCTTTGAGGAATCCCTTAAAAAGGGAAAATATCACACTCAAACCTATGATGGAACAAACAACAATGTCAAAAGTAGTCATAATTTAATAGAAGCATTCATTGAAAGTACCGACCCATATTTTTTAAAAATCAATTTAAAAGACGATGTAAACTGTTCTGGTTTTTTTTGAATTTCACTTTCGAGAACTTTCAAATCGAAATATTTCCCCTCACTAATTTCATCCAAGTTGATTTTTATCTGAGCATTTGTTCTACAAGTATAGATTTGAACATGTTCCTGATAAGTCTCCTGACAGGCTTCGATTTTTTCTAAAGGCTTTAATATAGCCTTTATGCCAAGTTCCTCCCACAGTTCTCTATGTGCACAATCGTCATAAGATTCTCCCGAATCGACATGCCCCGCCGAAGAAGTATCCCACAAACCTGGGTTTTCATCTTTAACCATTGCTCTTTTCTGCAAAAACACCTGATTTTGGGAATTAAAAACCAAGATATGGATGGAACGGTGTAAAAGTTTTTTTTGATGGATTTCTCGTCGAGTAGCCTGACCGATCACCTGATCCGCTTCGTCTACGACATCATAAATTTCATTTTGAACATCGCTCAGCCTAGTCATTTGTACAAAAGTAATTACTCAAGTTCCGTCGGGTCTTAAATAACTGAGCTTGCGGGGGAACTCGCCTTCTTCACAATAATTATGTTGAGCAAGAACTTTCACATCCTCAATAGCCTGTTTCGAGCCCTCAAATTCTACGGTTTGATATCCCTTATCGGCAAGGGCCCCTCCTGCCTGCAAAAGGCTCATAACCGATTTGGCGTTATATTTATCTCCATCTATAAGCATATGCAGGTCACCTTCATACTGGCGGGCAATGAGAGAAATATAAGTGGAAGGCCTGGCATGAAATCCCAAGGGTTGGGGGATGGTCACCTCAGCACGAACATTTTCGACAAAACTTTTGAGGATTGCGGTAGCAATTTTATCCCCTTCGCGCAAAAAATGTTGGCTGAAATTAAAACCAAAATTCACAATATGTCCGAGAAGTTCATCCTTGTTGACCATTCGGGAAATGCTTTGTTTACATTCTCCATGACGAATATCATCTTCATGACGTTCATAGAAATGGCAAAGCCAGAGTATCACCTCTAGAAGATGCAGGGGCATGGAAACATAGCCTCTGAAGTTACTCAACTCTTTGTTCTCTTTCTCAAGGGATGTGTTTTTAACATAGGTGTCATATTCTGACTGCACACTATGAATATGCTCTTTATACATGCGAGCAATTTTTTCATCCAGTTTAGAAGGAATTAAAGCCCGAAAAGTTTTCACATCTTCTGATTTTTCGATTTTTACTTCTTGAATTAATTTAGCTATCTTTCGATATTTTTGACAAAGATCAATTACCCGTTCCCTCTCTTCCTTAACTTCATCATCCAATATGTTTTTCGGAAGTCGCTTGTTAGACTCGATTTTGAAAAACTCATCGTCTGACCCCTTATTCACAGCACATTTTAATCCGTTACTCATTCCTGTGCGAACTACTTCTTCCTTCAAATTGAGTATTGATTTGTTTATGAATTTCAGTAAATGGTTGGCAGCTGAATGAAACTCTTTATCAATTTCTTTAGTTTCCTTCAATTTATAATAAGGATAACGATCAAGAATATGTTTGATATAAAAAGCAACAATAGCAAGGTTTCGAATGCAGGCAATATATTCAGAAAAAAAAGACCAGGCTTTATTCTCGCGCGCCCCATGCTCATCCAAAACACTTTCCAAGTATTCAGACTCCTGCATCAATCTTGAGTAAATTTTCCTTGAGACATCATCATTCCCCGCAACAATTTTGGCAAAATCGTTGCCTACCATAAAAAACAGTTCACAGGGTTCTTGAACTATTTTCAAGAACTCCTCTTCGGAAATGATCTGGATAAGTGACTTGGGTTCCATAATACCTGCGGGACTAGTGTGCAAACGAAAAACCAGTAATAACTACAACCTTATCATATATATAAATCAAAGAACGCTAACAGCTTGAAGTTTTAGCAAGCATTTTCTTAGGGATGTACTTTTGCCAGGTTTCAAGATGGGAATCTGGACTAGGTGGGATAATAAAAGGCACAAAACTATAATCGGGTTTAGTTGGTTTGCGATTCAGTTTCATATCGATTTCCACGGGCGTGCGATTTCCTTTTCTTAGATTACAACTTTTACACGCTACAACCACATTGGTCCAATTCGTTTTACCCCCCCTCGACTTGGGCATAATATGATCAACTGTCAAAGGGTGGTCCGAGGCGCCACAATATTGGCACGTATAATTATCACGACGTAATATGTTTTTTTTGCTGAAGGAAATGCCATTTTTATGGTTGCGGTGAACCATTTTCAAGACTCGAATCACAGTTGGAATGGCAAAATTTGTAGTGGGTGTTCGCACGAAATAATCAGAATTATCAAGCTCTTCTGCTCTGCCTCCAAAAATCATAATCAGAGCATGGCGGGCGCTGCAAAATTGCAGAGGCTCATAAGAATAGTTCAACACCAAGCTTTTAAATGAATCCAGCATAATTCCACACCCCTTAAGGCTGAACAGCATGAATTAATTTACGCAACCACAATTCCAAAAATTTTACTCTTAATACCAATCGACTGTCAACCGATTAGGATGTTTCGCCTTGTCAAAGAATATTACCATTACCAAGTCTTATTTGAGGATCTAGAATATTTTTGATTTTTTTTAAATCTTCAATATTCTTCTCCCCTACCATTTCATGGAAATATTTTTTCTTCTTCTTTCCTATTCCGTGCTCGGCAGACACTGTCCCTTTCCATGAAATAATTTTTTTTGCGAGTTCGTCATATAAAGACTCAGCCAATTTTTTTTGCGAAGAATCCGGAAGTAGGTTGATATGCAAATGATTGTCACCCAAATGACCAAAGATAACGTATGGAAGTCCTTTTCCGAAAAGCGTCTTGTCATAAAACAACATCATTTCGTCGAAATATTTATCCGGTACCGCCATATCTGTGCCAATTTTTTCCCTACCCGCCCTAGAATTCTTTTCATTTACCAGCATTGGAATTTCATGCCTGAATTCATGGAAAGTTTGAATATCCTTTTGATCTTGAGCAAACCACGATTCATCAATAAGAATATTTTTATCGGTTAAAAACTCAATCCATACTTCCAATGAATCATCATAATTCTTTTGATCTGTAACATCTTCTTCAAAGAATAAAGCCGCTTCAGCATTTAATGGAATATTCGGGTATTTCTCTCGCAATAGTTCTAACGAAAAACGATCAAAATATTCAAGGGAACAGGGAGAAACAAAAGTTGTCGATTTGATTTTAGGAGCCAGTTCCCAACAAAATTTTTCTTTTTCAAAAAACAGGACACCACTGAGGAAAGCATCGGGGCAAGGAAGTAACTTCAAACATATATTTACAAATATCCCCAAAGTGCCATCAGAACCGATGAATAAGTCCAACCAATCCATTCCGGGTTGCACAAAATAACCCGCAGTATTTTTGCAATTTGGGCTGGTATATTTGATTTCAGGGAATCCAATCTCGCTGCCATCATCCATACAGAGTGGATCTGTTATTTTATGGCCACGTTTTACAAGCACTCTTCTTCCATCCGCTAGAATACAATCTACAGCATTGACAAAGTTCCGGGTCACACCAAATTTGTAGCTGCGCGAACCTGAAGCATTGGTTGCTAATGTGCCGCCGATGGATGCATTGGTTTCTGTGGGATTAGGGGGATAGAACCAAGAGGTATTCTTCAGGTGTTCCTGCAGATTCAAAAGTGTTACGGCAGGACCCAGCCAGATTTCGCCATTCTCAACAATACTCATTTCATGGAATCGCTCCAATGAAATGATGATACCTTCAGATGGAATTCTGGAAGCAGTTAGCCCGGTCCCCGCTCCCGAAATGGTGACAGGTCTTGAATCATTTTTCAGAGCACTGACGAGCTCATCGACATTTTCAGGAATGAGCACTTCATCTGCCTTACCATCCGAATAGTTTGAAGCATCCCTTAGATAAGGTGCTATGCTTTCTTTACTGGTCTTTCGTATCATTCAGAGGTGAATAGATAAATCATTGTTGATTGTTTTCAGAATTTTCCTCCTGCGGGACAATTCCCTCTTCTCTCATTTTCCTACGCTCGGCCTCAACCTTTGGTTGGACATGGATAAACTTGGCATACTTAACCAGCAGTATCATCATTACACCAGCAAATACGATCCCCAACCAAAAAAACAGATCATCCACTAAACATTTCTCCTGAAAGTTAAAAGAGTTATTATAACATCACTAGCGAGCTCAAAAAAGAGAGGGCATATGATGTACAATACGCAAATAAAGCCGCGTCACTTGACAGTACCTGCTGTCAAAAAGTATCCTCTTCCAATTATGAATCAACACTTGTTAAGGAATACATTTTGAACAACGAAAATTCCATAAAGAAAACAATAGTTATTGATGGTACCACCCTGCACTTGAGTAAGCCGGACAAAACTCAACCCACTTGGATAGGGCAAGATGAGGTATTAAAGCAAATTCATGCCTGCTGGTTAGTGGTTTCCGATAAGGATCACCCACTTTCCCCAAGAATCACGGGAATGCCTGGGACAGGAAAAACCACTTTGGCCATGGTTGCGGCACTTCAACGCAAGCAACCTTTATATATATTCCAATGTACCAGCGATACACGACCTGAGGATTTATTAGTGACCCCGGTACTTTCAGAAAAAGGATCCATCTCGTACCACGCATCACCTTTAGTTTGCGCCATGATTACAGGCGGCATATGTATCCTGGATGAAGGCAATCGCATGAATGAAAAAAGCTGGGCTTCTCTCGCGCCCTTGCTCGATCATCGACGATATGTCGAGTCTATAATCGCGGGCATACAAATTCATGCGCATCAGGATTTCCGTGCTTGCGTCACCATGAATAATGACGAATCTACTTTCGAGATCCCTGACTACATCCTTTCGCGACTGCAACCCACTTTAAATATGAGTATGCCCAGTTACGCGGATGAGTTGGAAATTCTACGATACCATCTGCCTTTTTCTGAAGAAGAGCTTTTAAAAATGACCGTGGATTTTTTACAAAAATCACATCAATTGGATTTAGAGTTTTCCCCCAGAGATGGAATTCATATTCTGCAATATGCCCTTAAACGTCTGAGTCAGGAGACAGATCATCCCCTTTCCAAAGATGAGGTCTGGCAAGAAGCAATCTCTAAGGTATTAGGTGATGACGCGCTTGACCTAGATGGCCTTGCCGCTAGAAATCACAGGTCTCTACAAGACGAAAGAATGCCTATGGGACTAGGGGATTTCTTTTTCAACGATGACAACCCTCTGCACCCAGATAGCGATAAATAAGTTGCCATTATGGATAAAATTTTTAGACTCAGTGATCGCACTCAATTTCTTCCTGTAGTACACGGCAGTGGAAGTTTTGCCAGAGAAATCAGAAACCGTATTTTGTCAACAAAATGTGATTGCCTCGCCGTTGCACTACCGCCCGAATTTCAAAACTCTGTAGAAGGAGGCATTGATTTACTCCCGCAAATCACACTGGCCACCCAATTGGAACCCGAAGGATCGCTTAACTATGTCCCAATAGATCCCAGTCAACCTCTCATCGCTGGCTTGCGGGTTGCCAAACAGGAAGGCATTGCTCGCCGCTTTATCGATTGGAGCACACCCAATTATGAAATCCGGCATACTCATTTCCCCGACACGTTTTCTTTGCAGAAAGTCTCTTACGAAAAATTTACCAGCACCTTATTGCTAACTTTAAAGAGGCCTGAAGAAAATTCGCAACATCATTGGCGGGCTTACTGGATGGCCTATCAGCTTCACTGTCTAGAAATGGATTTTTCCAACGTATTGTTCATTTGTTCCGTCCTTGATTGGCCTTGGATTAAAGAAGCCTTCGATGAGCGCAAGCAGTACCAAAAACCAGCAGATGATATAGCCACCCCCACTCTAAATCGTGTGGATAAGAAGACTTTATTTTTTGCGCTGACCGAGTTTCCTTTCATAACTTATCTTTACGAAAAAAAACGTCAGGAAATGCGAGGGGACAGCAATGCTCCCATAGATGGTGTTAAAGAAATTTTATTGCGCGCGCGCGACTTGTTTCTTAAAAAGCATAAAGTTCGCTATCACAACCTAACTTCGCAAACATTTCAGATACTCCTACAATATTTGCGCAATCTAACCCTTATGGAATCGAGGTTGTTGCCAGACCTTTACACTCTGGTCAACTCAGCAAAGCAATTCAGTGGCGACCCTTTTGCCATTTGCGTGCTTGAGGCTGCCAGAGATTATCCATTTGAGGAATCGGATATTGGATCCGAAACTATATCCTTGGGAATAGATAAAGGGGTTTTCGATACAGAAGATTCTACACCAACAACTATGAAGAATCGTCTTCTGGAAACTCAGTTCGAATGGCGGACATTGGATTTAAAACCTGATCCCGATTTAGAACAAAAGGAGAACTGGAAACATAAATGGGACCCTCACGGGCAATGCTCATGGCCTCCAGAAGATGAAAAAATAGAAAATCTCAACACCCATGTTCGTGAACAAACTCGACTCCTACTAAGTAATGATTTGGCAAGAACAGAAAAGTTCACCTCATCGGTCAAGGATGGAATTGATATTCGCGATACGCTTCGGCATTGGTATACGGGTGATATTTATGTGAAAGAAATTCCACCATCACGCGGTGAAGTTGAAATCATTGTTTTTCTGTTCGATCCCGAACCCGATCCAAATCGATATAACTGGCGACAAACCTGGTATGCAGAGCATAAAGATGAATCCACACTCTGTTTTTATGCAACGGAGTATATGGAGAATTTAATCGGCCCGGGAATCGGTCAAGCTACTTACGGTGGGTGCATGATGCTTTTCCCACCCCGCCCTATTCTTGATATTTGGCAGGACCCGCGTCTGAGGTTTTCGGAAACTCTGGAAGAAAAACTTTTAGAAGCGGCTTTCTTTCATTCACGCGAAAAACATGTCACCGTAGTTTCACCTTGCTCACCGCAAATGGCGTGGCGTCGTCTGGCGCGTCGCTATAGGAAAAAGATCATTCATTTACCACTCAAGCGCTTTTCAAATCAAACCTTGGAAAAAGTAAGGCGGTTCCATGTTTTAAATGGGAA
Source organism: Nitrospinaceae bacterium (assembly GCA_029261675.1). Taxonomy (GTDB): domain Bacteria; phylum Nitrospinota; class Nitrospinia; order Nitrospinales; family VA-1; genus UBA8687. The sequence goes on along the minus strand of JAJDBA010000116.1, from coordinate 11,137 downwards.
AAATATTCGCTCGTATGCCAAACGATTTATTCAGGATTTATAGTCTCTATGCCCATTGATATTAAAATACGAGAGGCTGTTCAATCCGATATCCCTGTTTTAACCGAATTCAATCAGGCTCTTGCCAAAGAAACCGAAGACATTCAGCTCAACCCCGAAACACTAGCATTGGGGATATCGAATGCGTTAGATAGAAAGGAATGTCATTATTTTATAGCGGAATCAAATGGGCAAATTATAGGGCAAACCATGATCACTTATGAATGGAGTGACTGGAGAAACGGGATCATGTGGTGGATTCAAAGCGTTTACGTGTCGCCAGAATATAGAGGGAGAGGAGTTTTTCGTGCTCTATTCAATCATGTAGAACAATTGGCAAAAAAACATCCTGAAGTTAAAGCCTTGCGCCTGTATGTCATACAAAACAATCTATCTGGAAAAAATACCTACGCGGCATTAGGCATGACCGATTCAGGTTACGTTGTGTACGAAAAAGAAGGACTGAACTAAAATTTCAGTTTAATTTGTAGGGAGACGAACCTGCTCGTCCTAAAAATATTTGTTGGACTGGATCGGGAAAATTCTGATCGCACTCATTCAAATATTTCATCACAGAAATCATCCAATCCGATTCATGTGGAGAGCGGATAATAGCGATATTCTCCGCTTCGTATTCTTTGCAAATTTTATCTGCGCCTTTCTTACCCGAGTACTGATCCTTTTTTATAACGGTAAGAGGTCGTAACGGATCGACCTGTACAATTTCCAATCCTTGGTATTTCTCTGGGACATCTTCTTCAATAAACTCTTCAATCGGAATGCCATTAACATTGGTCAAACCCGATTGCGCCAGAGAAGCAATATAAATAGGGGCACGTTTAATGGCAGTATGCTCGGCGAACCCTTCCCTGAAAACGGTTTGGTTCTTTTCAGAAGCACCAAACACAACAAAGTCCCAGCGACCGGCGGTCAATTGCCGTTGTCTCTGAACAATTTCGGTTTTTTCATAGGCTTCTGTGATTTTATCAAAGACAACCTGATCTTTAGCACGTAATTTTATTTTGGGCACTCGCAACTCCGTATGTATATACTTTTCTATTATATCACTGCTGACATTGTTAGCATTTTTTTGTATTTCAATGAACTCAGCTTTGTTATACTACTTTCAGTGAAGCCTCGGAAATTTTTATACCCCCTCCTTCCTTCCAGATGAAAAACAATGTAAGCAAAGCTGCAGGTGCTGTAAGCGGAATGACACTCCTATCCCGTATTTTCGGATTCGTAAGGGATATGTTTATCGCCATGGCCTTTGGTTCTTCTACAGCAGCAGATGCCTTTTTTGTCGCCTTCAGAATCCCCAATATGCAAAGACGGGTTTTAGGTGAAGGTGCGGTGGCATCCGCATTCATTCCTGTTTTTTCGGAAACCTTAGAGAGAAAAGGACAGCAGGCAGCACAGGAACTCACTGCCAATATTTTTAACATTCTGTTTCTCATGTTATCTGTGACATCTCTGGCTCTCTTTATATTTTCTCCGGCTGTGGTCACTCTTTTTGCGCCAGGTTTTCTGGATGACCAAGAGAAATTCAATCTCACTGTCGATTTAACCCGCTGGATGGCCCCCTATTTATTTTTCATTGGTCTTGCGGCTTTTTCTATGGGAATTTTAAATTCTCTTAAAGTTTTTGCACTACCCGCGGCTACCCCCATTCTGCAAAATATTTCTATGATTACCGCAATCTTGGTTCTAGTTCCGCAAATGGATGAGCCAATTATCGGGCTTGCTATCGGTGTCATTATTGGCGGGGCTCTACAGACTCTCATCCAATTGCCTACCGTTATTAAAAAAGGTTATGGCTGGAAAAAACGTCTCCACTTCAAACAGCCGGAGGTCATGAAAATTGCCAAATTAATGGGTCCGGCCATTCTAGGATTGGCGGTCTATGAATTGAATCTTATGGTCGACACCTTACTGGCGTCTACCCTTCCTGAAGGATCGATTTCCTATTTATATTATGGTAATCGCCTGGTGCAACTTCCATTGGGTGTGTTTGCCGTTGCTCTGGCAGTTGTGCTCTTGCCCACTCTTTCAGCCCATGCCGCAAAAGGCGAATTGAAAGAACTTGTTCATACGGTAAGTTTCAGTATTAGACTCATCCTCTTTATTACCATTCCCGCCACAATAGGACTGATTATTCTCAGAGAGCCTATTGTTAATACGTTGTGGGAGCGAGGCGAGTTTCTACAAGCTTCTACTCAAGGAACAGCTGTGGCTTTACTTTATTATTCAATAGGACTTTGCGCTTATTCTGGAGTTAAGATCATTGCTCCGGCATTTTATTCCCTTCAAGACACCAAGACCCCGGCAAAAATCGGCATCTATTCAATGGTTCTTAATATTGCTCTCAACCTCATTCTTATGGGGCCTTTGCAACATGGCGGACTAGCTCTAGCAACATCCTTGTCAGCTCTGTTTAACGCAGTACTACTAACCTATTTTCTTCGAAAGCGACTGGGGCTGCTCGGCGGAAGGAAGATTCTACGAGCAACTATTAAAATGGGCATTTCTGCAACCACAATGGGTATCACAATTTACTTTTGCAAAGAAACCTGGTTTGATTTGAATGACCCCATTGGAATTCGCATAACTGTTCTGTTGACTTGCATATCGCTGGGAATACTGGTATATGCCTTAATCTCTCATCTCTTTAAAAACGAAGAATGGCATTATTTATTGAATATGAGAAAAAATAAAGCTGGAAAAATATCGGCCGATGCAACCTGAAAACGTTAAAAGGAAATTTAAATGATTGTAGCTTGTCTTGACCTTGAAGGAGTATTAGTACCCGAAATCTGGATTGCCTTTGCAGAGAAAACTGGCATTGAAAAACTACGTCTGACCACTCGAGATATTCCCGATTACAATGAGTTAATGCGAGGTCGATTAGAAATCCTAAACGAAAATAATTTATTGCTGTCTGATATTGAAGAAGTAATAAAAGGAATCGCCCCTCTAGAGGGCGCAAAAGAGTTCCTTTCTTGGCTGGAATCAGAATTTCAGGTCATTATTCTTTCTGACACCTTCAACCAGTTTGCGGGACCATTAATGGCGCAGCTCGATTATCCTACGCTTTTTTGCCATGATCTAATCATCGATGAAACTGGGAAAATTAATGACTTCCAACTTCGAATTCCTGATGCAAAAACAAAAGCGGTTAAGGCATTGCAAGGTCTGAATCTGAAGGTCATCGCGGCGGGAGATTCTTATAACGATACAGGGATGTTGAAACAAGCCGAAGCCGGGATTTTATTCAGAGCTCCTGATAATGTTATTAAAGAGTTCCCACAGTTTCCTGTGACCAAAACTTATGAAGAGTTCAAACAAACATTTATTGAAACAGCAAAAAACCTTTAAGCCAGGGCTATTTGATTTCTGAGTCAAGAAGTTTTGTGGCGATCCAACCCGTTTTAGGTTCTTCTCCCGCCTGAGGCTTGAGTTTTACCTTTGACCAAACTCTCTCAGCCCCCAACACCTCTACCTGATCCCCCATCATAAGTGAACCGATGATCTTGCTGGTTTTCATGTTTGGCAGGCTTCTCAAATTAACCATACCGGTGTTAACCTTAAAGAAGACTTTAAAATCTTCATCCTCTGCAACCTTCATTGGCTCTTCCTGTGCTCTGGATGAAAAAATATCTACCAGCGGTAAGTCTAGCTTGAAAACAGCGGTTACCAGGAACAAAAGAGTCAAAAGGCTGATCCGCAACATCGCCTGTGAAAATTTAAGCTCGCCCTCGATATCCGGTTCAGGCCCTTGAGGTGGATCGCATTGCACGCAATAATATCCCGGTGCAGGCAATAGCGAATTGCAACTATCACAATATAAATATCTGCGCTCAGGTTCATACGCAAAACTATTTAGAACACTTTGATCCATAAAGATATTAGTTGAGTTTATAAATTTTTCGATACTTCTTCTTAAGATAATCCAAAAATACGGTCGGATTTAAATCATCTCCCGTTACCTGTATGACCAGATCAGAAACAGAAAGCAACCGCCCCTTCCCATGGATTTTCTGATTCAACCATTGCCGTATCGTTGCCAGGTTTCCCGAGTTAATCTCATTTTCTAAATCTGGTTTTTCCTGTTGCAACGTTTGATAAAACTGGCTGGCATAAATAGCCCCTAATGTATAGGAAGGGAAATAGCCAAATGCAGCCCCACTCCAATGCGTATCTTGCAAAACACCTAGAGTATCGCTGGGAGGCTCGACGCCAAGGTATTCTTTCATTTTAGAGTTCCATAGCTCGGGTAAAGTATCGATTTCTACCGAACCATCGAACAAACCTTTTTCAATTTCATATCTTAAAATAACATGCATCGGATAAGTGACTTCATCGGCTTCCACTCTTATGTATGAGGGCTCGCTGACATTTACGGCTTCATACAATTGCTCATTAGAAACAGATTTGAAGTTTTCTGGAAAGGTCTCCGATATTAATGGCAAATAGCGTTTACAAAAAGCAGGGCTCTGGGCAATCATCCGCTCCCAGAAAAGGGACTGCGATTCATGAATGCCCATGCTGAGCGCTTCTGAGACGGGTAGGTCCCTTCCCTCTTCCATCCGGCCTTGCTCATAAAGTCCATGCCCCGTTTCATGGATAACGGCATAAAGAGATTCAATAAAATTGTCCGTTCGATATCGAGTGGTGATGCGAACATCTGTGGGATGACTGCCACCGCAAAAGGGGTGTACAGACACATCCATGCGACCACGATCAAATGCAAAGCCCATCTCTTCACTGATGCGGCGTCCCAGTGATTCCTGTTTTTCTACAGGAAAGTTTCCAGACAGGAAGGAGGCATCGGGTTTGTAGTCCGATTCTTGTATATCGCGAATCAATGGGATGAGCTCCGATTTTAATGCCTCAAAGACAGGTGTAATCTTGGCCATTGTTGCACCACGCTCATAAAGATCGATGTTTGCATCATAGGGAGGTAATTCAGGGGAAACATATTCTGCCCACCGTTTTTTCAGTTCCACCAATTGCTTTAATATAGGGGCGAAACCAGAAAATTTATTTTCCGATCGCGCTTTGACCCAAACCTGATGGCCTTTTGAAGATAGTTCTGCCATTTCCATGACCAGGTCTTTCGGCACTTTAGTTTCAATGTCATACTCGCGCCGTGCTTCACGAATATTACATTGCTCGAAAGCATTAAAAGAGTTTTCCTTATCTAAAGCGTCTAATAATTTCCCCATTTCTGGATCTGTACTTTTCTCGTGAATAGTGCCAGCTAATACTCCCATTTGCCTGGCACGAGATTCTGCAGCACCGCTGGGCATGATTACTTCCTGATCCCAATGCAGTATACCCATGATGCCACCCAAACGACTCGTCTCTTCCAAACGCTTTTCTAACTTCTGATAGTTTGTTTCCATTAGTATCCTAATTTAATTTTTTTTGGCAGCTGAATTATCCCTGACGATACGTAACTTTCCAGATTCTATAATCAAGACTCTTTCTCCTGCCTTCAACTCCTCATCATTCACCTGCACAATCGCATAAGGTTCCCCTGCGTCAGGCTGAACAATAAACTCAGAAGCATCGCCACCAGTGATCACATTTTCAGTTGTGTGACCTACAATGCCCCCGATGACTGCACCACCCAAGCCTCCTAATGCTCGGGTTGCTGTGTTGCCTCCCAAGGTTGACCCGGCCAGCCCTCCCGCTGTGGCTCCTGCTGCTGCACCGGCACCTGATTCGGTTCCTTTAATTTTCACATCCCGAACCGACAAAATAACACCCTTTATAAAATTTGCGGGGGCGCCCATCTCTCCGCGCTCATAAGTAGACCCCGAATGCAAGGAGCACCCTGCAAATATGCCTACCATTAGTAAAATCGGAATAATGTTTTTTGCCATCGGTCTCTCCAGAAATTTAAAGTCAAATTTGTTATAATCTAATATTGCTATAAATAGTCTACCTCAAAACTAGAGTTTTACGAAAGGGCTCCTTTCGTAGATAGATTTAAGAAATTCGTATTTATTGTGAATTAAAAATCTCTATAAACCCTGTAGTTTTTAATAAGGATGGCAAATGGATTTTGACGAAGAAACAATAAATTCTGTGCAAGGCCGCTTGAACATTTTACGTAAAGGTATTGTCAGCGAAGAAAATTCCGTCAATTACTATAAAACTCTTCTGGAAAAAACTCTTGAAGACTCCGAGGAGAATATTGGAATTCGCCGTATGTATGCCGATCTGATGGAAGAAGAAAAGCAACATGTCGAGCGATTTCGAGAACTCATCTCACAATGGGAAAATAAGCTCAAAGGTTTGGGCGGCTAGATTTTTTCCATTTTAACCTTCCCCATAAAATTTCGCAGCAAATGCCTTTCAATTGACATTCTAAAGGTTTTATCCTATTATTGATAACTATTCTCATTATTATTTTAACACGAGAGTACTCAATTAATCCGTTGCGAATCAACCACGTGCCCAAAATTTACAGGGCTTTATTTGATAAGCACCCTTAAATATTTTACAAATCCTGATTATGCGAACTCCTCTATCCCTTCGTACGGCAAACCTTTTTCTTATCGTTGCACTTTCAATCTTTCTCATCATTAGCGGACCTCAATCAGTTGAATCTTTCAATCAGGAAACCCAGGACAGGGTTAAAAAGATTGTAATGATGCTCAATATTGCTGCCAAGGAATTTGCAGATGGCGTCGTAGATGGGAAAATTGTAATCGCCCCAGAATATGAAGAGAGTCAGGTTTTTCTAAAGCAAGCCACCGAAAGATATTCAAGGGCATCACGAGAAATTGAGGACAAAGCTAAAGCAGAAGCCCTTGGTCAACATTTCCCAGAACTGATGCAAATGATCAAAACTAAAGTGGCGTCGCAAAAAGTCTGGGACATGGTGAACCAGATAAATACAGAATTGATGTCCACTTTCGGTATTGAGATCAACAAACTCCCAATCACTCCTGTCTCGTTGAGTAACGGAAAAGTGATTTTTGAAACCAATTGTGCTGTTTGTCATGGAGCTGCTGGACATGGGGATGGCCCCATGGCTAAACAGTTCGACCCCTCCCCTGCCGTTTTGTCGAATCCTCAGCTGACTGGCGATGCCAATACAACTGCCTATGACAACTTCGAAGTCATCAACGTTGGTATAGCAGGAACCGCGATGATGGCTTGGGCAGGTGTTTTGTCTGAAGCTCAAATTTGGGATGTCACCTATTACCTGCGTTCTTTTTCCAATGTTAATGTGCAACTTCCCCCTGTTAACCTAGATCTTACCGCACTGGAATCATCTATCGATGATAACAAAGAAATTGCAGACCAAGTAATGACCGAGGTTCGTGGTCTGCTGGCTGACAGTTTAGTCAAATTCAAAGAGAACAAATTAGAAGATGCTGCTGAAACAGCTTTTGATGCCTATATGACCTATGAAAAGGTTGAGTCAACTCTACTAACTCGAGACAGAGACCTTGGCATCAAACTGGAGTCCGCTTTCAGCCGCTACCGAGGCGAAATCAAACGTGGTGCCACTCTGGAGCATGTTGAAAAACTCAATAGCGAAATTCTATTGGATCTTTCCAAAGGTCTTGAACTGCTAAAAAATCAAGTCGGGTTTTCCGGGCTGTTTATTCAATCCCTTTCCATTATTGTACGCGAAGGTTTTGAAGTCATTCTTATCATTGCGGCATTGATTGCATTTTTGCGTAAATCCCGTAATGAAGCGCGTGTAAAAAGTATTCATATTGGTGTCGTAGTGGGTATCCTGGCAAGTTTTCTTACCGCATATGTTATTCATGAAATCCTTCACTTAAGCGCAGTCAGTCAAGAAGCTCTCGAAGGCTGGATCATGATTGTAGCTGTTGCCATTTTGTTTTCGGTCAGTTATTGGCTTGTTTCAAAAATTGACAATAAAAAATGGCAGGAATACATAAACAAAAAAATGCGTGGTGCTCTGTCTAAGGGCAACGCCTGGACTCTGAGTGCAGTCGCTTTTATTACCGTTTACAGAGAGGGATTTGAAACCGTTTTATTTTATAAAGCCCTCTTCCTATATGCAGGAGAATCAACAAGTGGCATCATCGCTGGATTCTTCGCAGGGTGCCTGGTGCTCGCAGGAGTCTTTTATTTAATAAATTATTTAGGATTGCGTATCCCCATCAAGTGGTTTTTTGGTTTCACCAGCGCCCTGCTTTATTTCATGGCTTTTACTTTCATGGGAAAAGGAATTCATGTGCTGCAAATGGGTGAACAAGTCTCGATGACCATTGCAGAAAATTTACCTAGTATTTCCTGGCTGGGCATGTATCCAACATGGGAAACATTCATTGGGCAGGCCGTTTTATTTGCCGCCTTTGTTTTCGCGTTGGCCTACACATTTATTATTAAGGCAGAACTAGGCTCAACACAGCTAAAAGAAGAAACAACGCAATTACAAAACAATATCACTCAGGTTCACGACCTGGTCGAACATATTTCTCATCATGCGAAAAAATGCGAAGTGTTTCTTAAAGACACACCCGATCAAGATTTACAGGAACTCTCTGGGCATTTGAAAGAAATCGATATCAAAATTCACGAGCTAATTGGCCATGTTAAGTATGTCGAAAACCAACTTCAGGATGAATTTGAAAAATTAGCTAAGCAAGGCTTCCAAGAAAAATAGATTCAGCATGGCTAAGAGCGACTGAAGTTCTCTGGCCATTTTTTTCTAACGTTAATTTTTTACGCATAAATATACGGGGCAAGCGTAACTTTGAACATTCGTTTATTTAGAAAAAACCGTACCTTCCATAAATGGGCTGGGCTTTTATGTGCGGTCTTTATTTTAGTTCTTTCTATTTCAGGTTTCCTTCTCATGCACCCGGAAGAATTTGGAATACAAAAAGCTCAGATGTCGGGTAAATACCTTCCCAGTAAATATTTCAATGTTAAAACAGCAAACCTCCGCATACAGGCTTTATTAGTCCCATCATTCTCAAGCCAGACCATTTTTGTTGGAACAAGTACTGGTGTTTATAGGTCGAAAAATTTAGGGACCACGTGGAAACAAATCAATCAAGGACTTTTCAATCAGAATATACGTGCCCTTGGACTGCATCCTGATTCCCCCAAGACAATTTATGCTGGCACCGAGTTGGGCATTTTCAAATCCGAAGATGAGGGCGAAACTTGGAGCGAATGGATAGACCAGTCATCCGGATTAGAAGAACCAAAAGTCCACGATCTATCCATTAACAATCAGGATTCCGACATTATTTTTGCAGCAACAGATGGAGGAATATACAAATCTGAAGATGGAGGGGAATCCTGGGATGTTATTTACGACGAAACCCCGGTTTTAAAAATTAAACCTTCAGCAATTAATCCGAAAATAATTTATGCTGTCACCTCAACGAATATGATTCGCAGTAGTGATGGAGGAAACAATTGGAAGGTTGTATGGAAAGATCATGTTGTGGCCCCTCTTTCGTTTCTTTCTTTAAATATAGATCCTGATTTTTTGTATTCTGGCACCCAGAGAGGACTTTTAAAATCCTTTAACACAGGTAGAACCTGGGTGAAGGACAAAAATTTTCCAGACACACCCGTTACAGCCAGCTATGTCTATCCCAATAATCTTTCACACTTAATATTTGGAAGTGGAGAAAAAATATTTCGTAGTGAAAATGGCGGTGACTCCTGGCTTCCGCTTGCTCCCCTCGTCTTTGGACGGAATGAGGGCACCTCAGTCACCCATACTCTTACTCAAATCGAAACTCTCGGTGAGAGAACTGTACTTGCAGGAACCACATCTGGTCTTTTCGTGTCGAAAGATGAAGGGCGCAGTTGGGAAACCATTAATCTAAGTGGTGCTGCAAACCAGCTTTCACCAAGTCAGATGAAAATGGATGTGGTTAAAGTAATCACCGAAATTCACAACGGTAGATTTTTCGGTTCCTATTTCATTTTGCTTGTAGATATCGCTACTCTTGGATTGATTTTTCTTACTTTCTCAGGGGTTATAATCGCCTATTATCAATCTCGAGTAAAAAAGAGAAAAAACTTGCAGAGTGAACCCGATGAGGCGCTTAAACGGCAGGAAACAGCAGACGAACTAGCTGTCGAAAGCGAAGAAATACATGATATGATTGAGCATATCACCGAGCATATCGAAAAATGCCGTCTTGTGTATATGGATCAGGAAAAAAAGGAAATCACCGAAGTGAGCCGACATCTGACGACTCTCGATAAAAAAATGCACTCGATGATGGAGCGACTAAAGGAATTGGAAAATACAAATTAATGCAGAAACTTTTTATCTTTACCTTTTAAGCTGGTGGGATAAGGTTGCTCTCTATTCATCATATCCATCTTCTTGTACTCTTCCCAGTTATCTCGGAACAAATTAAAACCAACATAGTCCAAAGCCTGCATGATTTCGAGCTCAGAGACCTTACCATCTCCGCCGTCAACTTCTCTGATAGCGTCTTCAATTTGCTCGCAAAGTCCGGCAAACCGTTCTTCGTCTTCAAACATCATAAAATCTTTCATAAAGTCAAAACTCATTCTCTGTCTCCACTAAAAACCATAGCTATTCGTCAAACCATCTTAGGATAGTTTAGAATAAAATGTTTTCACTTCAAACATAAATTCTTCAATATCTTTCTGGATATCCTGGAACTTCCCATTTTCCATACGCTCTAAGGAATAAATAGAGCCTCCCAATGCCACTGCATCGGCCCCGGCACCAAGATACTGTTTTATGTTGCCTGGGTTTACACCTCCAACTGCCATCAGTTTCACTTTTTCAAAAGGTCCCTTAACCTGCTTAAAGTAGTTTGGCCCCATTTGTGAGGATGGGAAAACCTTGACCATAGTAGCACCGGATTTCCATGCTCTTTGAATTTCTGTTGGCGTCAAGGCTCCAGGGAAATAGGCCAACTTGTTTTCTACACAAAAGGCTGCGACCTCTTCTTCGAAATCGGGAGCAACAATAAATTGCGCTCCAGAATCAAAAGCACTTTTAGCCTCTTCCGCTGATAATACCGTACCTGCTCCAATGGTCAGTTCGGGGTATTGATCTGTGGCTTTTTTGATGAGATGGAAAGAGTCTGGTGTATTC